>JAAURU010000240.1 GCA_012032075.1 Flavobacterium sp. | reverse complement strand
GAATTGAAAACATAATAAACAGCTGAACTTTTTATTATTGAAAATTGTGGTCATGTGGTAAATGTTGAACAACCCATTATTTTTAATAATGCAGTTATTGCCTATTTAAAAAGAGAAAATAAAAGACATAAAAAACCACGTCCTAAAACGTGGTAATTTTTTTACTAACCTTAACCAAACAAATATGAGATTTGTTTCTTATAACACTGCAAATATCTAACTATTTTCAGTTTAGCTGTGTTAAGGATGTGTTATATATATGTTATTGAATATTAAATTTTATTTTTGTCTTGTAGTGCAAAAACTTTTTTAATAAATCACTTGTTCTAGAATTAAAGTTGGTTCTAATCTCTTGTTCTTCAACTGCAATCATTTTAAAAACACCTTCAAGTGCTTTATTAGTAGTATAATCTGTTAAATCAGGATTAACTTTGTTTACTAATGGAATACTATTGTACTTGGTAATAATATTTGTCCACACTTTATCAGCACCTACTTTTGTAAATGAATTTTTAATAACAGGATTAAATTTACCATATAAAGGAGTTGTAGTAGTATTTTGTAAATAACTAGTTGCTGCTTTATTATCGCCCATTAAAATATTTTTAGCGTCGTTAAAAGTCATTTGTTTTACAGCATCAACAAAAATAGGTGTCGCTTCTTTTACAGCATCTTCAGCAGCTCTATTTAAAACTTTTAAACCTTCATCGGCAAGTTTAGATAAACCTATTTGTCTTAATTTTTTATCAACTGTTTGTAATTCTTCAGGCAATAAAATTTTTACTGCTTCATTTTTAAAAAAACCATCAGTTGCAGTTAATTTAGAAACTTGCTTTTCAATTCCTTTATCTAAAGCTTCTTTTAAACCGTTGGCAATATCTAACTGACTAATTCCTGTTGTTCCTTGTGGTAATTGATCCACAACTTGTTGTAATTCGGCACAACTAAAAATGGTAAAAGCCGTAATCAAAATCAAAATCTTTTTCATTATAAATATTTTAGAATTTCAAAAATACACATTATTTTATGAAAAAATTACAGTTTTATTAGCATAAACCATTGTTTTTCGCTCACAATGTAGTTTTATTGCTCTAGCTAATACAATTCGTTCTAAATCCCTACCTTTCATAATGAAATCTTCAATTGAATGACTATGCAAAACACGCGTTATATCTTGTTCAATAATTGGGCCTTCATCAAGTTCTTCCGTCACATAATGACTTGTTGCACCTATAATTTTCACCCCTCTTTTAAAAGCCGAATGATAAGGTTTTGCACCAGGAAAAGCAGGTAAAAAAGAATGATGAATATTGATGATTTTGTTTTTATACAAAGCAATCAAATTAGGAGTTATAATTTGCATGTATCTTGCTAAAACAATAAAATTAATGTTGAATTTTTGTAACAGCTCAATTTGTTTTTTTCTCTCCTTCTTCTTTACTATCTTTAGTAAACGGAACATGATAAAACGGAATAGTAAACTGTTCTGCTACTGGTTTTAAATCTTCATGATTACTAATAATTAAAGGAATTTCAAGTGCTAATTCTCCAGTGCTATAACGACTTAAAATATCATATAAACAATGATCATATTTGGAAACAAACAATGCCATTTTCGGTTTAATTTCCTGAGTATAAATTTCCCAAGATAAATTAAACTTTTTAGCCAAATTTTCTTGAAAACCAGTTTTTATATTCTCAAGATTCCAATTTTCAGTAGTAAATTCACATTCCAAACGCATAAAAAACACATTTTGATCAGCATCTACATGTTGGTCTAAATAAATTATATTTCCATCTATACTTGCTATATAATTGGTAACACTCGCAATAATAGCTTTTTGATCTTCACAATGAATCAGAACCGTAATTTTTTCATGTTTTAATATCTATTTTCTAAATTCTATTCTCTAATTTCTAACTTCTGCCTTTTAACTTCTGCCTTCTAGAACACACAAACATAGTCAAAAACTAAAATTAGTTACTATAAAAAGTTGCCAAGAAATATATTTTTATGTTTACTTTTATTTATGAGTTGTTTTTTTGAAAAATTCGTAAATTGCAGGCTTAAAATTGACATAAAATTACCAATGGAACAACAACAACCCTATAATCCTATAAATAAAGTAAGAATTGTAACAGCAGCATCACTTTTCGATGGTCATGATGCAGCAATCAATATTATGCGAAGAATTATTCAAGCTACTGGATGTGAAGTCATTCATTTAGGTCATGATAGAAGCGTAGATGAAGTTGTAAATACAGCTATTCAAGAAGATGCTAATGCTATTGCCATGACATCATATCAAGGAGGTCATACAGAATATTTAAAATACATGTTTGATTTGCTTAACGTAAAAGGAGCAGGTCATATTAAAATTTTCGCTGGTGGAGGTGGAGTTATTCTTCCAACTGAAATCGAAGAATTACATGCTTATGGAATAGAAAAAATATATTCTCCAGATGATGGTCGTGCCATGGGATTACAAGGTATGATAAAACGATTTAGTAAAACGTTCAGATTTTTCTATAGGTGATAAATTAACCAATGAAGCAGATTACTTAGAAAATAAAAATCCAAGAGAAATAGCCCGTGTCATTTCAGCAGCAGAAAATTTTCCTGAAATTGCAAAAGCAACTTTAGACAGAATTCACAAACAAAATGAAAAATCTAAAATTCCTGTACTAGGAATAACAGGAACAGGAGGTTCAGGAAAGTCTTCTTTAGTAGATGAAATTGTACGTCGTTTTTTAATTGATTTTCCCAATAAAACAATTGGATTAATTTCGGTTGATCCATCAAAACGTAAAACGGGCGGAGCGCTTTTAGGCGATCGAATTCGTATGAATGCTATCAATAATCCAAGAGTGTATATGCGTTCATTAGCTACACGTCAATCGAATTTGGCCTTGTCTAAATATGTAGCGGAAGCCATTCAAGTGTTAAAAGCAGCTAAATATGATTTAATTGTATTGGAAACTTCAGGAATTGGTCAAAGTGATACTGAAATTATGGATCATTCTGATGTTTCTTTATATGTAATGACTCCAGAATTTGGTGCTGCCACACAATTAGAGAAAATTGACATGTTGGATTTCGCTGATTTAGTAGCCTTAAATAAATTTGATAAGAGAGGTGCTTTAGATGCGATTCGTGATGTGAAAAAACAATACCAACGCAATCATAATCTTTGGGATGTAAATCCGGACGAAATGCCAGTTTTTGGAACCATTGCCTCTCAGTTCAACGATCCTGGAATGAATACGTTGTACAAATCCATTATGGATAAAATTGTTGAAAAGACAGCATCCGATTTGCAATCAACTTTTGAGATTACAAGAGAAATGAGCGAAAAAATATTCGTAATTCCTCCACATAGAACCCGTTACTTGTCTGAAATTGCGGAAAACAATCGTAAGTATGATGAAACGGTTTTAACACAAGTGGAAGTAGCTCAAAAATTATACGGAATTTTCAAAACCATTGAGTCTGTTACAAATGTCAAACTGAGCCTGTCGAAGTTTGGTATCGAAGAAGAAGGGCTTCGACAAGCTCAACCTGACAAAGCTGATTTTATAAAACTATTAGTTGGTGAGTTCGACCGAGTGAAAATGAATTTAGATCCATTCAATTGGCAAATCATTCAAACTTGGGACGAAAAAGTAAATAAATACAAAAACCCGATTTACTCTTTCAAAGTAAGAGACAAAGTAATCGAAATAAAAACGCATAGTGAATCGCTATCGCATACTCAAATTCCAAAAATTGCTTTACCAAAATACCAAGCTTGGGGTGATATTCTAAAATGGAATTTACAGGAAAATGTACCAGGAGAATTTCCTTTTGCCTCTGGATTGTATCCATTTAAGCGTGAAGGGGAAGACCCAACACGTATGTTTGCAGGAGAAGGAGGTCCAGAAAGAACAAACAGACGTTTTCACTATGTTTCTTTAGGCATGCCAGCGAAACGTTTATCAACTGCATTTGATAGTGTAACACTTTACGGAAACGATCCTGATCATAGACCTGATATTTATGGTAAAATTGGAAATGCTGGAGTTTCAATTTGTTGTTTAGACGATGCAAAAAAATTATATTCTGGTTTCGATTTGAGTCACCCAGCAACTTCGGTTTCAATGACAATTAATGGTCCAGCTCCTATGTTGTTAGGGTTCTTTATGAATGCTGCGATAGACCAAAATTGTGAAAAATACATCAAAGAAAATGATTTAGTGGCTGAGGTTGAAACTAAAATCAAAGCTATTTACAAAGAAAAAGGAATTGAAAGACCTAGCTATAACGGAGCTTTACCAGAAGGTAATGATGGTTTAGGACTAATACTTTTAGGCGTTACTGGAGACCAAGTTTTCCAGCTGACATTTATAATGAAATTAAAGTAAAAACCTTATCACAAGTTCGTGGAACGGTGCAAGCGGATATTTTAAAAGAAGATCAAGCACAAAATACATGTATTTTCTCAACTGAATTTGCTTTACGTTTAATGGGTGATGTGCAAGAATATTTTATTAAAGAAAATGTGCGTAATTTCTATTCGGTTTCTATTTCTGGATATCATATTGCTGAAGCGGGTGCTAACCCTATTACACAATTAGCATTTACATTGGCAAACGGATTTACTTACGTAGAGTATTACTTAAGTAGAGGAATGAATATCAACGATTTCGGACCTAATTTATCATTCTTCTTCTCAAACGGTATTGATCCAGAATATGCAGTAATTGGTCGTGTAGCACGTAAAATTTGGGCGAAAGCCATGAAGTTAAAATACGGAGCCAATGAAAGAGCACAAATGTTGAAATACCATATTCAAACATCAGGACGATCTTTGCATGCACAAGAAATTGACTTTAATGACATTCGTACGACTTTACAAGCATTGTATGCTATTTATGATAACTGTAATTCGTTGCATACCAATGCTTATGACGAAGCCATTACTACACCAACAGAAGAATCAGTGCGTAGAGCGATGGCTATTCAGTTGATTATCAATAAAGAATTAGGTTTAGCGAAAAATGAAAACCCAATACAAGGTTCGTTTATCATAGAAGAATTAACTGATTTAGTAGAAGAAGCGGTTTTAACCGAATTTGATAGAATTACAGAAAGAGGAGGTGTTCTTGGTGCAATGGAAACTATGTATCAAAGAAGTAAAATTCAAGAGGAATCTATGTACTACGAAATGTTGAAACACACAGGAGAATTTCCAATTATTGGTGTAAATACATTCTTGAGTTCAAAAGGCTCACCTACAGTAATTCCTTCAGAAGTTATTCGTGCAACAGAAGAAGAGAAGCTATTCCAAATTAAAACCTTGGAAGACCTGCACAAAGGAAACGCTGATAAAGCAAAAGAGCAAATCAACTTACTACAAGACGCAGCTATTAAAAACGAAAATATCTTCGAATTATTAATGGACGCAACTAAATATTGTACACTAGGACAAATTACTTCAGGATTGTTTGAAGTAGGAGGTCAGTATAGAAGAAATATGTAAGCAGAGAACCCATTCCGATGCCAATCGGAATGGTGTGAATCGCTTATCCCGATTTTTATCGGGATCTCTGAGAATCTTTCCAATGTTAAATAGATTATAGTATAAAGACCTTTCAGAAATGGAAGGTTTTTTTATTAGACAGTCTCAGGGAGACTTTACACAGTTAATTAAACATTACCTAAATTTATTATCACAAATACTAAGTTTAATATGAAAATACTAAATTTAGTATAACAAATACTAAATTTAATATGAAAAACACTAAATTTAATATAACAAATACTAAACCTAATGTAACAAATACCATGCTTTAAGTATTAAAAGCAACCTAAAGAAAAGATGATGCTATTTAGTATCAAAAGAAATGATCAAATCCA
>JAAURU010000239.1 GCA_012032075.1 Flavobacterium sp. | reverse complement strand
TTACGCAATTTTAATACAGCGAGGTGCTCTATCATCCTTTTCTTCACATCATCCAACCCAAAATGATCCCTATCTAATATTTTTTGCGCCCGTTTTAAATCAAAATTATCCGAAGAAAATTTATTCCATGGCAGATCCAAGAACAGCTCCAAATAATTTCTTTGAATACCAAAATCAGGTGAATTTGGATTGGTACGTTGCAATTTATTGAGTTCCTTTTCAAAATGTTTTTTGGTTTTGGCATCCCAATTGATTTCGGCTCCTTTTTTGCGCATTTCTTCAATCTCCTCTTCATGAGAAGCACCACCCAATTCTTCTTGGATAGTTTTCATTTGTTGGTGCAAGAAATATTCTTTTTGCTGTTGGTCTAAATCAAAACGCACTTTAGATTGAATGTCATTCTTTAATTCGAGTTTTTGCAACTCCAAATTCATAAAACGAAGTGTTTCTAAAGCCCTATCTTTTAAATTATGAATTGACAATAGGTTTTGCTTTTCTTCAACTGAAAGATTCATATTTGAAGAAACAAAGTTGATCAAGAAAGGGTTACTTTCTATATTTTTGATTGCAAAGGTAGCTTCTGTTGGGATATTTGGACTTTCTTTAATAATTTCAATAGCCAAATCTTTCACAGATTCTATGATTGTTTTAAATTCAGCATCATCATTATTTGGCCTTACTTCGCTAACTTCTTTAATAGTTGCTTTCATGTAAGGCTCTTCTTGAGTAAACTTGTCAATCTCAAAACGCTTTTTACCTTGTAGAATTACAGTAGTATTTCCATCTGGCATTTTTAAAACTCTTATAATGCGAGCTACAGTGCCTATATGATGAATATCATTTGGAGTTGGCTCCTCAATATTTTCATCAATTTGAGCTACTACACCAATTACTTTTCCACCAGCATTTGCATCATTAATCAGTTTTATTGATTTATCTCTTCCAGCAGTAATAGGAATTACAACACCTGGGAACAAAACCGTATTTCTAAGAGAAAGAATGGGTAAATCATTTGGTAATTGCTCATTATTCATTTCCTCTTCATCCTCAGGAGTTAATAATGGAATTAATTCAGCATCAGAATTTATTTCCTGAAGTGACAAGTTGTCAAATGTTATTGTTTTTTGATTTGGCATAACTATAAAAGGGTCATTTTGTCATTAATAGCATATATGATTTGCTAATATCATTTTAAAAAGCTAGCATTAAAACATTGAAAATCAATAATTTTAAATAAACTAAACAACTATTAGCGCTATTTAAAATCAAGATTTGTGCCATAAAAAATCCCGAAAAATTACTTTCGGGACGATTGTATTAATTTTTTTATTTTAAAACAATGTATAATCTACTAAATTAGATGTATATGACGTCCCATTTGATGTAGATACTGATTTTATAATTCCAACATTTTTTGCAAACCAATATTCAGTATTAATTGTTGTAGCAGGTGCACCTGGAAATGTTGCAGCTTGAACAATCTTTACTTTAATTACATTAGTGTAAGTTTCACCATTTACAGTTGCATTAACATTTTTTTCCAAAATTGTTCCTGTATAATTAGTGTTTACAATTATAGCTGGTATTCCAGTATAAGTTGTTGTTTGACTATAAGTTCCATTCCAAGTTTCACCAGTTGCAATATTATCTTTCAAGACAATAAATTCGTAACCCGTTTGTGTTCCTGTTAAACCACCAGCATTTATATTGATATCATCTGTTTTCAACTTATAAACACCAGAATTCTTATTTAAACTAGTAGTTACTGTTCCTGAAGTAGTCGAACCACTTCCACTTTGTGGTAAAAACTTATAATATAATTGACCATTTATAGTTTCTGTACTTCCTATTTTTAGTGTTGAAATAGTTGCGTCTCTTTCATAACTCCAAGTATTATTTATAGCTGTAGGCCAATAATCTCCAGAATAAGTTCCTCCAGTTCCACCACCAGTATTTCCATTACCTGAACCATTTCCATTACCTGCTTCAACTTGACCTGACAAAACTGGATCTAAAGGTTCAACCGTACAAGAAGCAAACGAAAATATGGCTATTACAGCAATTGATGTAAAAAGAAAATTTATTTTTTTCATAATAAGAAGTTTAAAGTTCCAAAAATATAGATATTAATTTACTTTTTATGAACTCTTGTCAATAAAAAGACACCTGATATAAAAAATAATGCTAAAAAAACAATTGCATTACGCATTGAACCTGATATTTGATCTATAGTGGCAAAAATCCCCATACCTATAACAATACCAATTTTTTCTGCAACATCATAAAAACTAAAATAAGAGGCTGTGTCCTGTGTTTCTGGTAAAAACTTTGAGTATGTTGAACGTGATAAAGATTGAATTCCACCCATTACTAAACCTACAAATCCTGCAGTAGCATAAAAATGAATGGGTTCTGACACAAAAAATGCAAACACACAAATTACTGCCCATATAATATTAATAACCAATAAAGTTTTAATATTCCCATAAATTTTTGCCATTGCTGATGTAATATAAGCTCCTAAAACAGCAACTAGTTGAATAACCAAAATACTCACTATTAAACCTCGGGTCTTTTCACTATCGGAAGCCCAATTAATTTCTTGTTCTCCAAAATAAGTAGCTACTAACATAACAGTTTGTACAGCCATACTATAGACAAAGAAAGCGATTAAATATTTTTTTAAGACTATATTATTAAATAATTGCTTTTGAACTTTTACTAATTCTTTAAATCCATTTAGAAGTATTTTTGTTGAAACTTTATTGTTTGATTTATTTCCTTTTGGTAAATAATAAAAAGTATATTGACTAAACAAAAACCACCAAATCCCAGTTAAAACAAAAGACAATCGCATAGCTTTCTTGGCTTCTTCACCCTCTTTACCTAAAATTAAATACAAACAAAATAGTAATAAAACTACACTACCTATATATCCTAATGAATATCCTTTGGCACTCAAATTATCTTGTTGGTCATTATAAGCAATATCAGGCAAATACGAATTATAATAGACTATACTTCCCCAAAAGCCGATTAATCCAAAGTAAAAACAGCTTATCCCAAAATAAACATTTTCTTTTGAAAACCAATATAAGCCAATACATGAAAAAGCTCCTAAATAACAGAAAAATTGCATGAACCTTTTTTTATTACCTACATAATCTGCAATTCCAGAAAGTAACGGTGATAAAACTGCAACTGTTAAAAAAGCAAAAGCGGTTACATAACTAATAAGAGCCGTACTTTTGAATTCAGTACCTAAGAAAAGTAATGTTGGATTTTCTTTGGGAAAAACAAACCCAAAATACAATGGAAATATACTCGATGAAATAACCAAAGAATAAACTGAATTTGCCCAATCATAAAAAGCCCATGCATTTAATAATTTGCTATCTCCTTTTTTTAATTTTCTCATAATACTAAAATAAAAATCCCGATTTTAAAATCGGGATTGAAGATACATATTTTTTTATTTATTTAAACGTGACACCAAATTTTGCTGCTTCTGATTTTGCTGATGGAACTAAAGCAGTTAACTCTCTAATTCTTGTTTCATTACTTGGATGCGTACTTAAAATTTCTGGTGGAGCAGAACCAGAAGACAATGCAGACATTCTTTCCCAAACTTTTACTGCATTTATAGGATCATAGCCTGCAATTGCCATAAGTGTTAATCCAATCATATCCGCTTCACTCTCATGACTTCTACTAAAAGGCAACATTCCTCCTACTTGAGAACCTACACCATAAGCTTGCATAACTAATTGCTGGGTTTCAGCACTTTTATTTCCTACTGCAACTTGAGCACCAACAGCTCCTAATTGTTGTAATAAACCAGCACTCATTCTTTGTTGACCATGATTAGCTAAAGCATGAGCCACCTCATGACCCATTACAGCAGCTATACCAGCATCATCTTTACATACAGGTAAAATCCCAGTGTAAAAAACAATTTTACCACCTGGCATACACCATGCATTTAATTCTTTACTCTCCACTAAATTATATTCCCAATTGTAACCTTCTAGATAATCTGAATGCCCATTTGCATTTAACCATCTTTCAGATGCGGTTTTTATTTTCATCCCAATAGTTTCAATTTTTTTTGCCTCTGGAGTACCTTTTAAAACTTTATTTTCAGATAAAAACTGACCATATTGCTGAAAAGCCATTGGAAAAATTTGACTATTTGGAACAAAAGCCATAGTACTTTTACCTGTAAAAGGATTTTTAGCACAAGAAAGAACTAATGCTACTAATAACACTAAAACTATTTTTACTTTATTATTCATGTATTTATTATTTTAAACAAAGTTACTACTTTAAAAAAATGATATCAAATAATCTATTAAAAAATTATAGTAATTTTGGGTATCATTAATTAATATTTAGTTTATGTCAAAAAAACAAAAAAATACCTCAAGCGATACTGTTCCAAAATTTATCCTAACCACTGCAAACATGTTGCAAAAGACTTCTATATCTCTAACGGTTCTTTTTGCAAAAAAATTGTTTACAACTCCAATAAAACATAAATTACCGAAACGAGAATATGAAATGGAGAAGCACACAAATAAGGAGCTAATAATGATTCCTAAAATAAATAAAAAAATAATGGTTTATCATTATGGTACAAATCCTAAAAAAGTTTTACTTGTTCATGGCTGGTCTGGAAGAGGGACTCAACTTGTTAAAATTGCTGATAAATTAATTGAATTAGGTTATTCAACTATAAGTTTTGATGCACCAGCTCATGGAAAATCTCCAGGGAATACTACTTTAATGCCAGAATTTATTGCTAGCATTATCACATTAAATCAAAATTATGGTCCGTTTGAATATGCCATTGGTCATTCATTAGGTGGCATGTCTATTCTAAATGCTATTAAAGATGGTTTACAAATTAAAAAAGCAGTAATAATAGGTAGTGGAGATAGCGTAAATGATATAGTACATGATTTTATTTCTAAATTAAAACTAAAGCCTATAATTGCAACGAGAATGAGAAATTCATTTGAAAAGAAAAACAATTTGGATATGGAAAGTTTTTCTGCTAGTATTGCTGCAAAACAAGTAAAAGATATACCTACTTTAATAATACATGATAAAAATGATGAAGATGTTCCTTACAGTGCTTCACAAAACATTCATAAAAATTTAACTGGCAGTAAGTTAATTTTAACTGAAGGATTAGGCCACAGAAAAATACTTGGAGATAAAGAAACTATAAATAAGATTGCAGAATTCTTGAATTAATGAAAAATTATTAAATAAAAAAAACACTTCAATAGAAGTGTTTTTACTATGAGTTTTAGTTATTTTTACATACCTAGCATAGCTTTTTTCAAATCAGCATCAGCTGGATTATTTGACAACCAAATACCGAATAAAGCTTTTTTGAAATCTTGACCCTCTACATTTCCTTTCTTAACACCGTTTTTATACACTACTATCCCATCACCTGGTTCATTAGAAATAATAAAAGAATCTCCTTTATTAAATTTTTCTTTAAAGAAAGATTTGAATTTATTAATTTTATCTTGTAATGGTTTTACATTATTTCCAGTAGATTTAACAAATCCCTCATCTAAAGCACCCATCATTTTTTCTGATGAAATCATTCCTGAAACAACGTCTAATTTAATAGCAGCAATATCAGTACTGTTAATAATTTCAGTTCCATTACTACTCTTTTTTGGAAGATATAAAGAACCAACATACAAATCTATCCACCATTTCTCTCTAATTCCAGCTCCGTTTAAAGTTAATTTTTTACCATCAACAGTGATTGTTTCGTCTAACTTAACTCCAGATACATTTTTTTGAGCATTAACAAATGTAAAAGATGAGATAAATAACAATTAAAAAACGCAATTAAATATTTTTTCATATTATTTTATTTTTCTGCTAAAGTATTATTTTA
>JAAURU010000238.1 GCA_012032075.1 Flavobacterium sp. | reverse complement strand
GTTCCCGAATATTTTTGTTGGTTTTTAGAGGAAATAATGTTGCTTTATTGACTGAATAGTGTTTTTCAAACGCATCCAAAATTATTTTATCAGAATTGTTTATTAATCTGTCATTTTGTGTTCCTGAATCAAGACCAAAGACATTGCAAATTGCTAATTCTGCTGTATCTCCAAGTAAAGAATTATTAGTTTCTTTTTCAACTTTCAATAATAATGGAAAGTTATCTCTATGTAAGCGGATTTTATAACCTGTTCTATTTGTATGTAATTGTAATTCTAAAACTGTTTTGCCTTTATACTTTATAGTGTTTGATTCAACCCATTCAGTTGCTGTTGGTTTTGTAAAAGAAAAATTTTTGTAATCAAAAGTTAGTTCGGGTAAATTACCTCTTTTAAATATTTCATATTCAAATGATTCTTCGTTTAAGTAAATCCAACAATTGTAATCACTAACTAATGCGTAATCAACTATTATTGGCAACATTTCATCAATATTATTTATACAAAACTCTTTGAAATTTGTTTTATTGATTTCTTCATCAGACAAATGACCAAAAAAGTGATTAAAAGTTTCGTCGCCTGCTTGTCCGACTACTTTTGGAGCAAACATTTTTCCACTTCCTTTGAAAGTTCTAACGGAAAAAGTTTGGTTGTTTTCTAAAAGAAAATTATGTGGACATCTTTTAATAAATGGCGAAGTAAATTCTTTATTATCAGCCAAATATTGAACTGGTTTTTTGCCTCGAAATATTTTATTAATGATTTTTGATTCTAAAAAATTATCGACTAAATTTTGGTCAACTCTTTCTAAAGATATAGAATTTTCAAGTTTGTACTTTACACAAATAGCATATTGAAATGTAATTCCAAAAGTTTCATTATTCATTTTACTTTCTTTTTTCTTTCAAAAATACAAATTTTCTCGTTAGTTTTCGGTCGCTCGATAATTTCATGTAACGTTCCCACGCTTGCTGTCAGTGGCTTGAGATTCAAGACTGAACATTACAAACACACAAATAAGATTGGAGTTAACAGCGTTTTTTCGCAAGAAAAAACCAAGCCCAAGCCATTGCAGCAAACGTGTGTTGTGTGCAGGTTAAATTCTCATTTTTGTTTTTAAAGTGTTGGGAATATATGTTTTTAAATCTTTTGTTTCATAGCTAATTTCTATACTTCCACCTGAAGCTTCTGCGTCATCTTCTGTTAAACCACTAAATTTTATTAAATAGTTTCCATTTTCTTTAACGCTTATTTCAGATTCACTTCTACCTGAAAAATGTGAAAAATTTTTAATTTTTGATTTTATTTCATTTTCTAATTTTTGACTTTCAATTTCAGTTAGTTGGTCAAAGCCATTTCCTAAATAAATTACATTATTGTCTTTCAATAATATTTTTTCGTGTTGGTCAGAAGGACCATTTTGACCTGGTGAACAATAAAGTGAAATGATGTCATTTTTAAAACTTGTAATTTCTTTTAATTGTTCTTCTCCGGTTCCTCCAATTGTATAATAAAAACCCATTCTTTCTGCTACTTTTTTTATTGTTTCATCAGAATATTTAGCAAACTCTTTTGAGTATTCTCCATTTTTTAAACTATCTGTTATTACAGAAATACTGATTTTTGTTTCAACTAAAGAATCTTTTTTAGTTTCAGTAATCGTTTCAGTTTTTACTTCGCTATTTTCTTTTTTGCACGATAAAATTGATATAGCTAAAAAGCTACAAAGAATGATTTTTTTCATTTTAATTTAGTTTAATTTTTTCTATTTAAGTTTTAATTTCACGATTTTCAGGTAACTTGCACACAACGTTCCCGTGCTTTGCGTCTGTTGCTGCTGCAATCACGAACCAAACAAACCTACAAATTTTCTTTGAAAGATAGAGTTGTAGTCACCAGATTATTTTCCACGAAGAACAAAATAGCAAGCGCAAGCCCAGCAATAGCGCAAACACTGTACCTGCTGGCCTTTTCTCGGTAGTCCAATACACTCATTGCAATTTCTACTATTTCTTTATAATTATTTTTGTCTTTATGCACTTTTGCGTCCACTCGCAAACCGTTTATAAGGTTGTAAAAATAGTTCGCAAGTGATTTGGGTTTTTGGTTCGTTTTAATTTCACCGTTTTCAATTCCTTTTTCGATGGAAGTTGTCAATGCTGAAATAATATTCTCTCTGTTTTCTTTTATAATTTCTAAAATCTCGTTGTCGTGAGGTGCAAGTTCTATTGCAGTGTTTACAATAAAACAACCTTTATTGTCATTGTCAGAAATAGTGTCTTTAATAAGTTGCGTTAAAAGTTGTGAAATAGTTACTTTGAATGATTTATTTTCATTTAGTACATTTATCATTCCTTGTGATGCGGTTTCCCTGTAATGTTGCAAAGCAATAATGAACAAACTACGTTTGTCTTTATATGCACCATACATACTGGAACGACTGATGCCGAAGGCATCAATTAGGTCTTGTGTTGAAACTGCATTATAACCTTTCTTCCAAAAAGATTTGTTGCGGTTTCGATAACATTTTTTTCGTCAAATTCTCTTTGTCTTGCCATTGTAAAATAAAATTACAGAGTGGAATTTTTCCACTCTGTAAAAGTATTAAATATGGACTAATTTGTCCAAATTTTATGATTTAATTTTATTGTCTAAACTCAATTCTCCTGTCCCATTCACATACAACATCAAAAGTCCACCAATTAAAGCCACATTTTTAAGAAAATGTATAAATTGATTTTGGTCGGACAATTCGTTGTGAAAGATTAAAGTCGCAGGAATTAGAAAGACGATTAGTGCAATTGCACCAAATTTTACTTTAAATCCTGCACCGATTGAAAACGCACCAAATAAAAGAATGACTATTGCACAAACCAACAAGAAAGGTATCATTGGCATATCTTTAGAAGCCATATATTGTTGCGTTCCTGCAAAGTTTGTAATTTTATTTAGAGCTGGCATTAAAAACATCAAGGCAAAAAGTATTCTGCCTATTAGATTGATATATTTGTTCATCTTTTGTTATTTTTTAAGTTTTTAAAATTGAACCATTCCGCCATCAACAAAAATTCTGTTCCGTGCATATATGATGCGTCATCAGATGCAAGGAATGTTACAGCCTTTGCAACCTCTGATGATTTTCCAAATCTTGCCATTGGCACTTGTGGTAGCACTGCACCTGCAAAACCTTGTATTTGCTCTTCATTCATTCCTGTTTTGTCAAAAAATGCTGTTTCAATTGGCCCAGGACTAACTGCATTCAAACGAATTTTTCTTGAAGAAAGTTCAGATGCAAATGTTTTTACGAAAGATTGAACGGCAGATTTTGCAGCAGAATAGACAGAAGCACCTTGCATTCCTTTTTCGGTTACAATTGAAGTGTTTAGTACGATTGAACTTCCTTCGCCCATTAATGGCAAAATTGACTGAACTGTAAAAAGTGTACCTTTTACTAATACATTAAATTGTTCGTCAAAATGTGCTTCGTCTATCATTTCAATTGGTGCAAATTTTCCATAACCTGCATTTACGAAAAGCACATCAACCTTACCTGTCAATGCTTTTATTTTTTCAGCAAGTTCTTTGAGGTCTGCGATATTGCTACTGTCAGCAACAATTCCTTTAGCATTGTTTCCCAATTCTTTTACAGTTTCATCAACTGTACTTTGGTGTCTACCTGTAATGATTACAGTTGCTCCTTGTTCAATAAAGTCAACTGCTGTTGCTTTACCAATTCCACTTGTACCGCCTGTTATTAAGGCAATCTTGTTTTTTAATTTACTCATTTTTTTACTATATTTTTTTAATTCACAGAATTATGAACTATTCAGTCCACAAAGATATGTATTCTGGACTGAATAATCCAAATAAAAAGCAAAATAAATTCATAATATTTTTTCGCAGTTAAATTTCGGGGATTTTGTCTGTTGGATAAGCGGTCTCGGAGGCTTGCAGGTAACGTGTTTATATGCGCTACAAACTAGCGCATATACAACCCAGTTTGGATAGATAGGCGCTATAAAGTAGCGTTTTCAAATTTAATATTTTTTTTACAAATCATCAAAAGGACTTTTTATTTGTTGTATGTTTTTGTACTTACATGTGTATATATTTCGGTAGTTTTGCTACTATTATGCCCTAATAATTCTTGTATATAACGTAAATCGGTACCGTTTTCTAATAAATGTGTAGCATAACTGTGTCTTAACCAATGTAAGGTTGCTGGTTTTGTAATATTACATTTTTGTATAGCTTGTTTAAAAACTTGTTGTAAACTTCGGGCATCATAAGCTTCGCCTGGTTGTTGCCCTTCAAATAGAAATACTTTAGGTTTGTGTACTTTATAATAATCTCGCAACATTTCTAGTATTTTACTACTTAAAGGAACAATTCTATCTTTTTTACCTTTGGCATTTTTTATAAATATGATGTTTCTTTTAGAATCTATATGTAATGGTTTTAAAGCTAATAATTCGCCACAACGCATGCCGCAAGAATAAATTAAACTTAACATGGTTTTATGTTTTAAGTTATTATGTGCTGTTAATATTTGTTTAACTTCTTCTTTACTCAAAACATTTGGTAGTACTTTTTCTCTTTTAGGACGATGAATTTTCTCAATTACCAAAACTTCATTACGAATTGTTTTAAAATACAATTTTATAGCATTTACTATTTGGTTTTGATAGGAACTGGATAAGTTATTTTTTAAAATATAATTGTTATTAAACAAAATAACATCTTCATTTGTAATCTCAAATACAGATTTAGTGTTGAAAAATAGTAAAAATGATTTTAATGCATCAACATAAGTCTTAACAGTATTATCACTATAGCGTTTAGAGTGCAACCAGCATTTATATTTTTCTAATTGTTGTATTACTTCGGGTGATGGAATTGTTGTTGAAGAAATTTTGAAATGTGTTCTGTTTTCAAAAGTGTCAGGCAAATGCCAATAGCCTTTAGAAGCACTCCATGTAGCTCCTTCAAAAGTTTTAATTCGGGTTATTAATCGAAAATCTTTATCAAAAATTACAGCAATCCGTTTTGCTCCTTTATGAGTAATTAATTGGGCTTTCCAGTTCATTTTGTTTGGCTTAAATAAAATCAAAAATAAGAAAACTAACTCAAAACTATTTAATTATTTAAAAGTGTATTTTTATTAGCATACATGTAAAAGCAATTAGTAAGTTTCATTCCAAAAATTATAAATAAAAAACTTACTTTTGCGTTATAATTATTTATTATATAAAATGCACACAATTAGCCAGTATCAAGAAATTATAAGCAATCATTTTGACCAATTAAAAACTGTAAAAGAGCCTAAAAATTTATATGAGCCAATTGACTACATACTTTCTTTAGGTGGAAAGCGAATGCGTCCTGTTTTAACATTAATGACGACTGAGATTTTTAATGCATCCTATGAAAAAGCAATAAATGCTGCTGCAGCGATTGAAGTTTTTCATAACTTTTCTTTAATTCATGATGATATAATGGACGATGCTCCTTTACGAAGAGGCAATCAAACTGTACATGAAAAATGGGATATTAACACAGGAATACTTTCAGGAGATGCTATGCTGATTTTGGCTTACCAATTCTTTGAAAGTTATGAACCTGTTATTTTTCAAAAGTTGGCAAAATTATTTAGTAAAACAGCGCTTGAAGTTTGTGAAGGACAACAATATGATGTGGATTTTGAAACTAGAGATGATGTAACGATCGAAGAGTATTTGAAAATGATTCAATACAAAACGGCTGTATTAGTGGGTGCAGGTATGAAAATGGGAGCAATCGTAGCTGAAACTTCTACAGAAAACGCTAATTTAATTTACGATTTTGGATTGAATTTAGGTATTGCTTTTCAGTTGCAAGATGATTATCTAGATGCTTTTGGTAATCCGGAAACCTTTGGTAAACAAGTTGGTGGAGAT
>JAAURU010000237.1 GCA_012032075.1 Flavobacterium sp. | reverse complement strand
TCAGCTATGTCTAAGACCTCTTCTTTTCTTTTCTTCTTTCTCTTTCTTCTTTTCTCTTTTGTCTTTCTCTCAAGAAACACAAAAAGACTCTACTAAAGTAACTCAACTCAAAGAAGTGGTGCTTTCTTCAGTTAGGGCAAAAGAAAAAGATCCTATTACGTTTACCAATGTTTCCAAAGAAGAAATTGCTAAAAGAAATCTCGGACAAGACATTCCTATTCTATTAAATTATCAACCATCAGTTGTAACTACTACCGATGCGGGAAATGGTATTGGTTACACTTACATGAGAGTTAGAGGTTCAGATGGTTCACGTATTAATGTTACCTTAAATGGTGTTCCTTTTAACGACAGTGAAAGCCATGGAACTTTCTTTGTTAATCTGCCAGATTTTGCCTCTTCTATAGAAAGTGCCCAATTGCAGAGAGGTGTTGGAACTTCTACAAATGGAGCGGGTGCTTTTGGAGCCAGTTTAAATGTAGAGACGAAATCGTATCAAGAAGATGCACATACTGAAATCGCAAATTCTGTAGGTAGTTTTGGTACAAGAAAACATACATTATCATTTGGATCAGGTTTACATAATAATTTTGAAATTAATGGGCGTTTATCACAAATTGCTTCCGATGGTTATATCGATAGAGCTTCAACTAACATGCTAGGTTATTTTTTTAATGCTAATTATGTAAAAGAAAACACCTTGATTAAGTTTATCGCTTTTGGAGGTAAAGAGAAAACGTATCAGTCTTGGTACGGATTAGAAGATGAAGAAAAATTAGAAAATGACAGAACTTATAACATTGCAGGAATCTATTTTGATGAAAATGGAAATGAGCAATTTTATGATAACGAAACCGATAATTATTGGCAAAACCATTTTCAATTGCATTGGTCTGAAAAATGGTCTGAAAAATGGAATTCAAAATGTTTCTTTACATTATACTTTAGGAAAAGGTTTCTTTGAGCAATACAAAGAAGATGAAACCTTATCAGAGTATGGATTACCCGATTTTAATGGAAATTCAGTATCAGATTTAGTGCGAAGAAGATGGTTAGATAATGATTTCTTTGGTGCTACTTTTGCATTGAATTATAACAGTCAGAAAACCGATTTCCAAATAGGAGGTGCTGCAAATAGATACCTAGGTAAGCATTATGGAGAAGTAATTAGAACACAATTTTATATACCTAATCCAAATCGCTATTATGATAATTTTGGAAATAAAGACGATGTAAACGTTTATAGTAAAGTGTCTCATGAAGTGGTAGATAAACTAAATGTTTTTGCAGATTTGCAATATCGAATGGTTTTCTATCAAGCCAATAGTTTTAGGTTTGATGATGTAAATGATACCTTTCGTTTCTTTAATCCAAAAGTAGGTTTGAATTACCAATTAAATGCCACTAATATGTTTTATGGTTATTTTGGTATTGCTAATAAAGAGCCAAGACGTGATGATTATGAAAACGGAAGTACAAAACCAGAACGATTGAATGATTTTGAATTGGGATGGAAATACAATACTAAAAAAGTAAAAGTAAATACCAATGCGTTTTATATGAATTATACAGATCAATTGGTTTTAACGGGTGCTTTAAACGATGTTGGTGCTCCAAGTTTTTACCAATAGTGGTAAAAGTTACCGTTTAGGGCTTTAAATTGACGCTCAAATTCAAGTAGTAGATAAGTTGTATTTTCAGCCAAATGTAACAATAAGTCAAAATAAAAATAGAGACTTTTTCTTTGAGAGAGATGGGGAATTACAAAACTTAGGAGCTACTAATATTGCTTTCTCTCCTAATGTAATTGCAGGAGGAAATATTACTTATTTACCTGTAAAAGGGTTGCAACTATCACTCTTGTCTAAATACGTTGGCAAACAGTTCATGGGTAATATTGATGCTGAAAAATCGGTTTTAGAAGCTTATTTCATTAATGATTTTAATGTGAACTACGAATGGAAAATTAACAAAGGAATTAAATCTATCGTTTTTTCAGGATTAGTCAATAATATTTTCGATGTGAAATATATCTCTAATGGTTATTTTTATACTTATGATGATGATTTCTCAAATCCACCAGCAATTACAACAATTGAAGGAGCAGGATTTTATCCACAAGCGGGAATTAACTTTTTAGCTGGAATGAATTTGAATTTTTAAGTAAAATTTTATAACATATAAAATGACTAGTTAATTCTAGCTAGTCATTTTTTTGATAACATAAGTAACAATTACTGAAACCTAAACCTCTTTCCAATAATCACTATAAAAATTATCAGATAACATTAATTCTTCATGATTTCCAGCAATAGAAATACTGCCATTTTCTAAAACATAAATTTCATCTGCAAATTGTTTTAACGTATGCAAACGATGCGAAATAAAGAAAACAATACAATTTGCTTTAATTTGTTTTAGTAAATTCATACTAAAATTTTCAGTATTTCTATCCATTGCTGAAGTAACTTCATCTAAAATCAAAAACTGTGGTTTCTTGTATAAAACCCTAGCCAAAGCAATAATTTGTTTTTGCCCTCCTGAAAGATTAATACCTTCTTCTCCTAAAATAGTTGCTACTCCTTGCGGAAAATGATTAAAATAAGTATCAAAACCATAAGTTTGAAAAAACTCAATTAGAGTTTCTTGTGAAGTCTCAGCACCCAATAAAATATTATCAATAACGTTTCCATTAAAAATGGTTATATCTTGTGGAATGACACCTATTAAATCACGGTAACTTTCTAACTGAACTTGATTTAACTGTAATTCATTATTTACTGTGATTGAACCTTTTTCAAAAGCATAAAAACGTTGTAAGATTTGTCCCAATGTACTTTTTCCACTACCACTTTCTCCTACAATCGCTGTAATTTTTCCTTTCTGCAAAAGAATATTAATGTCTTTTAACAATTCTTTTCTTCCTGCAAATCGAAAAGAAAGGTTTTGAATGGCAATTGTATTAATTTCAATAATAGGCTCTCCTTCTTCTTTTTCTTTTCAATAGAAGCAAATTCATACATTCTATTAAAAGCAATTTTAGCTTCATTAATAGGAATAGTAACCAATGCTAAATTTGCAATAGAAGGCAACAAGCCTCCAGCAATTCCTAAAATAGCCATTAATTCTCCCAGTTTAAGGTCTTTATTTAAAACCTGAATAGAAGTAAATATTAGAATACTAATAAGAAACAAAACACTCGCAATACCAGATTGCCAAGAGAGTTTAATATTAATTTTACCCAAATCGAATATTTTGTCTTGAAACAAACCAAATATTAAATCATTTGCTTTACTAAAAATAGATTGCTTATTATCATTTTTAATAGTTGCAATACCTTGCATACTCGAAATATAATTACTCTCGTTATAAGCATAACTTTGCATAACTTCTTTTTGAGCAGCGATTATTTTTTTATTACTACGATAAATGATTATAAAATAAACAGGTAAACTAATCAAACAAATTAAACCCACTTTCCAGGAATATAGGAACAAAAAAACAGTAGAAATAATAGCTACAAGAATATCAATTACTAAACTACTGGCTAATTGCTTAATTACTCTTTGAATGCGCTGTGTATCATTTAAACGAGCCACTAATTCCCCTATTTTACGAGTGTCAAAAAAAGGTTTTGGCAAATGTAGTAATGTATCATAAAATTGAGAATTAATACGATTGTTAAAATCTTTAGACTGTTGCATTAAGAAAAATTCCCTTAATATAGAAACCCCTACACGTGCTAAAAGCAACACAGTTAAAAGACCAATTCCAGCAATTAACTTGGTTTTATTTTCTGATGGTAAAATATCATCAATTAATTTTTGAGAAAAAATAGCCATTGCCATACCTAAACAAGCTACAAAAACACCTAGTAATATAGAAATGAAAAGTAATTTATAATCCTCTTTTAATAAATCTAAAAACCATTTTCGTTTAGAATCTTTGGTTACAGCTGCTTTTACAAAAGATTCATTTACTTCAAGTGTCAAACACGATTTTGAAACCCATATTTTTTCTAATTCTTCCTTAGAATAATACGAAATCCCTTTGGCTGGATCACCTATTAAAAACCCTTAATAGCATCATACTCGTAACATACTATATAATGTTGTAATCTATCTTCAAGTAAAACATGCAAAATAACAGGTTGTTTATGGTCAATAAGCGCTTGAATATCGGCTTCACAACCTTCCGCAGTAAACCCTATTTGATTAGCAACTTGGTATAAACCAAGCATAGTTGTACCTTGTTTAGTTGTCCCACTTAATTCTCTTAGCTTTTCAAGGGAACTTGCACCACCATTTAATTTAATTAAACTCATTAAACAAGCCACACCGCAATCAGATTGGTCAAGTTGTAATGTATGCGTTTTTTAATATGTTTTATATTCATAAATATTCAAATTAAATGCTAAGGTTATCATTTCGTCGATAGGAGACACGAGAGCTTTGCTCGAACCGACGAAGTAAATCGCATCATACTTAACATAATTCTGTCATTTCGAGGTAACGAGAAATCGCATTAAACTATTCTCTTTCTAATTTTTAACCATTTTTATGTGATACCTCCTTACGTCGGCATGACAATTCTGCGCAATCTTGTCATTTCGAACGAAGTGAGCCCCAAGAACTTTGCTCGAAGAGACGAAGTAAATCACATTAAACAAATCTCCTTTAATCTCTCATTTTCCAACTTTCAAACTAAGCCTGTCAAAGCAATGTTAAACTGAGCTTATCCAAGTAATGTCTGACTGAGCTTGTCTAAGTAATGTCAGACTGAGCTTGTCGAAGTCCTCAACACCAAATTTCCAGCTTCACTCTTCCCACTCCTATTCCTCCTCTTCCAACTTCCCTAAAATCGTTTCAATCTTAACCTGTCCTTTAATTTTTTCAACTAGTTCCTTATTTTTATTATAAATAACTACTGTTGGTAATGATTTAACATCAAAAGTAGTAGCGAAAGTAGCTTTTGTATCACATACAAAATGAATGTTAGCATGATTTAATAATTTATATTGATTCGCAAATAATTTAATTTTTCCTTATCTTCATAAGAAACAAATACTAATTGAATATCTTTCAATTTGGCAATATTCTCTCCTACCATTTCAGCTTCATGATTACAAAACTCACACTCACTATTAAAATAAATAAAAAGAGTCGATTTATTAGCTACTAGACTTTCATTAGTAAAAGAAGTATTGTCTATAATTGAAGCATAAGAAAAAGCAGGTATCGTTTTAATATTCTCTGCAATTGCTTTCTTAGTATTTATTTTACTAACAACTTTATAACCCATAAAAGCAATTAAACTTAAAACAAAAACAGGAATTATAATTTTTAAATATTTTTTCATAATCAACATTTTTTTGTCATTTCGACCATCGGGAGAAATCGCACTAAACTATTCCCTTTCTACTTTTAACCCATTTTATGTGATACCTCCTTACCTCAAAGCAATCTTGTCATTTCAATCATAGGGAGAAATCGCATAACACTTCACATAAACTTGTCATTTCGGTAACAAATTTGTCATTTCGACAATAGGAGACCCGAGAGCATTGCTCGAACCGACGAAGTAAATCGCATAACACTTCACATAAACTTGTCATTTCGACGATAGGAGAAATCGCATTAAACAATTCCCTTTTACTTTTAACCCATTTTATGCGATACCTCCTTACGTCGGCATGACAAAAAAATCAACTATAACTCAAAGTAAAAAACATAATTACACAAACCCATAGCAATAAAGCACTACCATAACTAACAGCAACAATTTTAAAACCTTTCTCTGTAGTAGATTGTGTTAACTTCCCTATAAAGTAAGCCAGCAATAACCAGTAAGCAACCTCAAAAAGATTAAGGGTTTGTAAAGGATAAATAAACCAAGTTTCTAAACCTTGATACCCTATTATATTTAAAGCAGATAAAGGATAAAAATACTGTATATCCTACTAAAGTATAATGAAAG
>JAAURU010000236.1 GCA_012032075.1 Flavobacterium sp. | reverse complement strand
TAGTCTTTTAAAAAACGCTCTGCACCACTAGTGCCAAATATTTTATCGCTGCGTTTGTTTAGAGCTGGGTCTTTATATGATTTTTTATGAAATGAAAACTTGAATTGTATTCGTTGCTCATCCCAAGCCAATTCTTGTCCTACAATTAAACCACTGCCTACACAATTGGCAGCAAAATCTGCCCAACTCCAGCCCCATTCGGCACTAAAGCCATCTAAGGTTTCAATAACAGTTTGGTAAGCAGCTCCACTAAGCCCACCCAATAAAATCCTTTTTTTTCGCCCAATACCTGTCCATCGCCAAAGTTCCATACTAGCTTTACTTTCGGCATAGGCACTATAGGCATGCCCAATTTTATCAATACCTTTCCATTCATTTACATCATTAAAGCTATGAAAATTGGTTTGCGGATAATTTTTATACCAAAGTTGGTTTAAACCTATAAGTGTTCCTCCTAAAGCAACAGCTTCTCCTACATAAACAGCCGTTTTTCTAGTAGTATTTAGAGAATCTGAAGGTGTGAGAAATTGGTTTATTTTGGATTGTGAAAAGGAAAAAAAAGTAACCAAAAAGAAAAAGGCAACCCATTTAGCCCCGATTAGAGTGGAAATCCTTTTGTTTTTTTGTCCTTCGATATGCTCAGGATGACAAAATAAACAAAAGATTGCAACGAAAAGCGGGAAAGACAAAAACCGATATTTCCTATAGTTTCGCTCCAAATTTTATCTATTGATACCTAATTTATTCACCCATTCACTATATTCTTTTGCATTTACTTGATGTTGCGTGTAATTTGCTGCAAAAGCATGATACCCTGGTTTTCCTGGACTTGCACAGAAGTAGTAATAATCGTGTTTTTCTGCATTTAAAACCGCATCAATAGCAGAAATATCGGGCATTGCGATTGGTCCTGGTGGCAAACCTGCGTTAAGATAAGTATTATAAGGAGAATCTAATTTTAAATCGTCATATAATACTCTTTTTATTACTTGATCAAAATCTCCTGTTCGTTTTTTAATAGCAAAAATAATGGTTGGATCAGCTTGAAGAGGCATTCCAGTTGCTAATCGATTCAAGTAAACTCCTGCCACTCTTGGTCTTTCTTCAACTTTTACTGTTTCTTTATGAACTATTGAAGCTAAAATAGAAACTTCAATAGGAGATAATTTTATACTTTCAGCTTTTGCTTTTCTTTCTTCATTCCAAAATTTTCGATATTCTTTTGCAATTTTATCAGCAATTTTTGAAGCAGACGTTTCCCAATAAAACTCATAGGTATTTGGAATAAGCATAGCTAAAATATTTTCTTGGGTAAACTCATTTTCTGCAAGAAATTGTGGATTTGTGAAAGCTGCTATAATTTGTAAACTGTCCGGCTCTGTTTGAGAAGCTAACCTTTGGGCTAATTTCCCTAAACTTTCTTGATTATTAAAGGCTACTTTTACTGGAACATTTCTTCGTAAAGTTCTTACCAAATCAAAGTTTGTCATTCCCTTTTTTAATAAGAACTTACCTGCTTTTACATTTGAATTGTATTTCCTACTAGTGGCAACAAAATCGAAATTATCAATATTCTCAAGATAAGGTTCAATAATCTTTTTTGCTTCTTCATAAGTAGAATTTGCAGGAATGTAAACAAATAATTCCTTATCTGAAAAACTTGTATTTGGTACAAATGCTTTATTATATATGTAAAAAGCTGCAATACTTGCAACTACAATTCCAGCTACAGCTATAAAAGCGATTATCTTTTTTAGGTTCAATTGTGTATTATTTAAGGTTATTGATTAGTTGAAACATATATTCGTCTTTATAAACGTTATTTGTTTTATTCCATTGCTTTTTAAGACCTATTTCTTGAAAACCAAATTTAGAAAAAAGTTGGAGACTTTGTTTATTATCTGAATCTATATTTGCGTATAATTGATGTAATTGTATATGTTGAAAGCTATACGCTATTAATAACGATAATGCTTCAGAGCCTAAACCTTTTGTGCGATTCTCATTCTTTTGAATTAGAATTCCAATTCCTGCTCTATTATTTCTAGGGTCGAAATCAAATAAATCAATTAGACCAATTGCCTCTTCTGAATTGATTAAACAAATTGCCAAGCGCAGTTGTTTGGCTTCGTAGATATCTTGATGTGCATTTTCTAAATATTGTTTAATCAAAAATTTGCTGTAAGGAGTTTGTGTATTACTTATTTCCCAGATTGATTCGTCATTTTCCAGTGCATAGACAAATTCCAAATCTTCTGGCTCTAAAGCTCTTAAATATATATGTTCTCCTTTTAGTGTTAGCACTATTTATTTTTTTAACTATTACTGCAGCTATCAAGACAACTAAAATGAGTACTAAAAAGATTAATCCAATTGACATCATATATTATATTTTTAAATTTCAATTTTTCCTTCAAATACAAATTTAGCTGGCCCAATTAAAAAAACATTCGTAAACTTACCATTTTTTCATTAAAAGCAACTTCTAAATGACCACCTTCTACTTTAAGCTGGATTTTATTTGCTTTTGTTTTATGTGTTCTATACATTGCTATTGCAACCGCTGTAACACCTGTTCCACAAGAAAGGGTTTCGTCTTCAACACCACGCTCATAAGTACGAACTGCAAATTTGTCACTGTCAATTTGTTTGACAAAATTTACGTTACTGCCTTCTTTACCATACAAATTTGAATAGCGAATTTTACTTCCAACAGCCTTTATATCCAAATTTACTAAATCTTCAACTAATTCCACATGATGCGGTGAACCTGTGTTTAAAAAAGTATAATTTTCACGAACATCAATAGTAAGAACATCTTTCATTTGTAATGACACAATATCTTCTGATGAAATAGTTGCAAAATGATAACCATCAATAGCTTCAAACTCAGCTTTGTCTTGAATGACATTTAATTGTTTTGCAAATGCTACTAAACAACGACCACCATTTCCACACATACTACTTTCATTCCCGTCAGAATTATAGTAAACCATTTTGAAATTGTATTTTTCATGATTTTCAAGTAATATCAGTCCGTCAGCACCTATGCCAAATTTTCTGTCACATAAAAAAGCAATAAGTTTGGTATTATTTTTGGGGAAAATATCTAAACGATTATCAATCATTACAAAATCGTTTCCCGTTCCTTGATACTTATAAAATGTAAGATTCATTATTGACTTATAATTTATAACAAAGATAACAGGAATAAAAATATAATTGTTATCTACTAAAAATTAATTTTTTAAGCCAACTTACATGGTAAAGTATTAAAAAGATGTTAAACATTGTTAAGCGAGCGTTAAACTGATTTTTTGTTAAAATATTGTATTTAACTTTACGTAGAAAATAAATTATTAAATTATTATGAGAAAATTAGGAAGTATTTTTTTAGTAGCTTTAATGAGTGGTATCATTACTTTAGGTGCATACAAATTATTTCTAGAACCAAAAAATGTATCTTCTGTTTCTGTAGCTCCAAACTACACTAGGAATGTTTCATTAGGTTCTGAAAATATCGATTTTACTGTTGCTGCAGAAACGGCAATTCATAGTGTTGTTCACGTAAAAACATGACTACACAAACGGTTTACAGTGACCCTTTTGCTTTTATATTTGGAGGTGGTCGTGGTGGAACACAACAACAAATGCAAGTAGGAACAGGTTCTGGAGTTATTATTTCTGAAGATGGTTACATTGTTACCAATAATCATGTGATAGATAATTCAAGTGAACTAGAAGTGACTTTGAATAACAATAAAAGTTATAAAGCCAAATTAATAGGAACCGATTCCAAAATGGATATTGCTTTAATAAAAATTGATGCCGATGTAAAATTACCATATATTGTTTTTGGAGATTCTGAAAATACTAAGGTTGGTGAATGGGTTTTGGCTGTTGGTAATCCTTACAACTTAACCTCAACAGTTACTGCTGGAATTATTTCTGCTAAAGCTAGAGATTTAAGCAATGAAGGTTTACAATCTTTTATACAAACGGATGCCGCTGTGAATCCAGGTAATAGCGGAGGAGCATTGGTAAACACACGAGGAGAATTAATAGGAATTAACACAATGATTTCTTCTCCTACAGGTAGTTATGCTGGTTATTCTTTTGCTGTTCCTTCAAATATTACTAGAAAATTAGTAGAAGATTTAATGCAGTTTGGTAATGTACAAAGAGGTGTTTTAGGTATAGAAGGTTCTGAATTAAATAGTGTTGTTGCTGAAAAATATGGTGTTAAAGAAACACAAGGTTTTTATGTTGCTGATGTTACTAAAAAATCTGGAGCTGAAAAAGCTGGTATTAAAAGTGGTGATGTAATTACTAAATTAGATGCTAAAAAGATTAATAGCTTTTCCGATTTAGCTTCTTATATAAATACAAAACGTCCTGATGAAGTTATTAATGTTACTATTTTAAGAGATGGTGAAGAAAAATTAATTCCTGTTAAATTGACCAAAAAAGAATTGTTAGTTTATGAATACAATGGAATTGAATTTGAAGATATAAATGCTACAGATAAGAAAAGATTCAAATTAGATTTTGGTATTAAAATTAAAACTGTTAATAATGAATCTTATCAAGAATACAAAGATGAACTTGAAGGTAGTATCGTTTTAAGTATTGATGGAATAAAAGCCCAAAATGTGGAAAAAGCAATTGGCTATTTGAATAAAAAAGAAAACCAAAGAGCCAGATATAAAATTATATTTAAGAATGGAGAAATTCAAGATATAATCATGTAAGTAAATAATTAGTTAATTTTAAAGAAGCTGTTCATTTTGAGCAGCTTTTTTGTCTTACTTGAACTCATAATATGCTCCAAACTCAAACCCAACAGCATTATAACCAAAATTAGGATACTGTAAATTAGCATTAGAAACATGTCTAATCATCGTTTTTATATCTACAGATAGTTTACCCAATTTATAATTAGTTCCTATTCCAAAAATATCACTAAAAGCAAAACCTTTTTCATACGTTCTGTATCGGTATCAATATACATTAGACCAACATTACCCATTGCATAAACAGACCACTTTAAATTTAAATTATATCTATAAATTATACCTAGATTTAAAACATACTCATTAATATTTTTTAGTGGCATATATTTATCCCTTAATTCAGCTCCACTTTGATTTTTGGTAAAAAATGCATGCCAATAATTGAAAGATTCATGCTTCGAACGGTAATAACTAGGTTCTACTAAAATTTCCCAACTGTATTTTTCCTTTTTTGATACATTGAAATGATTGGAAAATTTAAAAATTTGACATACATAAGTATAATCACTGTCTTGATTGATAATAGGTGTTTTGAGAAGAAAACCCATAAACGATTCCTGTTCGCAACCAATTTTTAGAAATTATGTTATCTTGACAATAACCTATAAAACAACTTAAAAGTAGGAATATATAACCAATTTTAATTTGGGACATTTATAAAATTTTAATTTTCCAAAAATAGTTTAAATTAAATGGTATCAAAAAATATTTAATACGATTTTTTATTTCAAAAATATTTTACGAAAACGTTTGAAATAAGTACTTTTGCACAAGTTAAAAAAATCAACTCATTTATTTTTACTACATGAACAACAACACTTTATACGAAAAAGAACTTTCTTTTCAAGCAGACAGAAGAAAAGCATGTGTAGAATTCGTTAGAATTATAAGCGATTTATGGTTCGACAAATCTATTGAATTAGTATTATTTAGAAATCAATTGATTGATAGAAATGTTAGTGACATCATTAACTTACACGAATATGCTGGTGCTTTTGTAGAAAAACCAATTAATATTTTTGATTCGGTTGAAATTGCTAGAGCGATTGAAAATTTAGATTTACCACCTTCTCGTATTGATATTGGAAAATTAACTTACGAATTTCACTTAGAAGACGACAAATATAACGATGCAACGGCTTTTGTTATTGACAAATTAAAACATGCCAAAGATACTTCTGAAATTGTTCCTA
>JAAURU010000004.1 GCA_012032075.1 Flavobacterium sp. | reverse complement strand
AATGTTAAAAAGTTATTTCCGAAAATTTTTTAGTCTTTTGAATTGACTAAAATTTTCAGAATAACTTTTTAACTTACACAGTTTGTGTTATACTACCAATTTATAAATAAAACGGCTGTTTAAAATATCAAACAGCCGTTTTTATTATTCTAATGTTACTTTTAAGAGTTGTTTTTTATTGCCTCTTCTACCAAAAAAAAGAACTGATTTATCTATTAAAATTCCTTTTGAAACCATAAAAGGAACTTCATTTTCATCATTGTCTAAGATTTCTTTAAATTCAAAATCACCATTAGCATTCAGAACAATTACATTAAGGTCTGATCTGTTTTTTCCAGCTTGTCCAAATTCGATTCTATCATTGAAAGTTTTTTTAATTTATCTTTTGAATTGATAAAAAAGACGTTCTTGTTATCTAATAAGAAAGAGGAGTAGGAAATATAAGCTGCCCCATCTTCACCATCTATTCCTTGCTTCTTATTTATATTTCTAGCATAGAGTAAATCACCACTACTACTTAATTTTATTGCAATTATATCATCATAATGATAATTGGGCATACTTATTCCATTTTGAAATCCACCTATAGATCCTCCTCCCAAATTGCTTGTACTGTAAATTCCATTATAAGATTTGTTTAAATATATTTCTTCAGCATCAATAATAATCTCATTTTTATCATTAAAAAAAACCTGCTTTAAAGAAATATTTTTATACTCTTTATCTTTTAACTTTCCATATTTATCCAAAATAAACTGCTCATCAAACAAATTATAATTTGATTTAATTAGTTCGTATTTGTTTAAATCCACTTCAAAATAACAGATGCCTCCATACTTAAAGTCCTTTTCATCAGAATAAAATCCGATGCTAAACAATTTACCATCATGATTGAATGTTCTAAGTGAAGAAACATAGTGATTCTTAACTTCAATATTTAATGCAATTTCATCAGAGACAGTGATTTTTCTAATTTTATAGCTATATTTTCCTCCTTTATCTTTATTAATTAAATCTTCAAAATATCTTTTTTCTGTTAGATAAATTACCTCTAAATCTTTATCTAATTCTAGATTTTGAAAAACAACTTCATTTTGCTTACCTTCAATTTCTTTTTCTAATTTTTTCTCAAGTGCCGAATCAAACAAGAATAATTTTAGATTACTCTTTTTATCATTCTGATAGGCTAATCCAATTGTAAAAAATGATTTTTGTTTATTAATTTTCATCAAAATCTGAGATCTTGAACTACTTGGAAAGCTTCCTTTAGAAGTTTTTCTTGATAAAAACTCATTAGATGCATCTTCTTCTTTAAAATTTCCTGCTTCTTCATTCATTACATCAACATCATAACCTTCATAGAAAATCTTTTGTATACCGAAGCCTTTTACCTCATCCTTGTTTAAGCGAAAAAGCTCTTTCTTAGTTATTTTGTAATTTTCATCAACAACATTTGCTTGACAAATAAAATTTTTACTTCTTAAATCATAAAAAATTTCAACCACATTAACTTTAGAATCTTTTAAAAAAACACCAATAACCGAGCTATATTTTTCACTTAAAGGATGATCAATCTCAAATTTAAAATCACTAATTTTATTTAATGATTGATCATATTTACCAATATAAAGCCCTCTTGAAACGGATACTGCACTTTGAAAAGAACGAACAATAATTAGTTGGTCTTCTTTAGTTTTTCAGCTAAAACAATTTTAGAATCCTTGTAATCATCTTGAAAAATAGCGCTTTTCTGAATTTTAAATGGAATATCTTGTCCCAACAAAAAACTTGATGTAAAACTTAATAACAGAATGAAATGTTTCTTCATGTTTTTTAAATTTTTTATTTAAAATTAGCTTTCCTTTTCTCTAAAAAAGCAGTGGTTCCTTCTTTAAAATCTTCTGTGCCAAAACAAGCACCAAAATTTTCTATTTCAACTTCATAACCATTTACTCCGTCTTCAAAATTGGCATTGATTGCTTGAATTGCTTTTGAAATAGCTGTACTCGAATTTTTAGTGATTTTTGAAGCTATTGTTTTCGCTAAATCAAATAATTCTGTTTGTTCAACTACGTGATTTACTAAACCATAATTAAAAGCGGTTTGAGCATCTATCATTCCTGCTGTCATAATCATTTCCATGGCTCTTCCTTTTCCAACTAATTGCGATAATCGTTGTGTTCCTCCATAACCAGGAATAACTCCAAGGGTTACTTCTGGTAATCCCATTTTTGCATTGCTTGATGCTACTCTAAAATGACAAGCCATTGCCAATTCTAATCCACCACCAAGAGCAAAACCATTTATAGCTGCAATAACTGGTGTGGTAAGGTTTTGCACAAAATCAAATAGTAATTCTTGCCCTTTTGCGGCTAACTTTCCACCGTCTTGTTCAGAAAAATGAGCAAACTCTGAAATATCTGCTCCTGCAACAAAGGCTTTTTCTCCGCTTCCTGTTAAAATTATCACTTTTATAAATGAATCCTCATTAAGCAATTTGAATGCTTCATGTAACTCATAAATTGTTGCTTTATTTAAAGCGTTTAGTTTTTCTGGTCTGTTAATCGTTACTATAGCTATGTTATCTAATTTTTCAATTAAAATATTTTCCATTTTTTTGTTTATTTGAATAGTATTTGTTTTTATTCTTTAGTTATGGGAAAAGATACTAAAAATTCTGTTCCTTTTCCTTCTTCACTTATAAATGTTATAGTGCCATTATAGTTTTCTATGATGTTTTTTATAATAGCTAGGCCAAGACCCATTCCACTTGATTTTGTGGTGAACTTTGGTTCAAAAATGCGTTCTTTGTTAAATTCAGAAATTCCTTTACCATTATCTTTAACTTCTATTTTTACATTGTTTAATTCTCTATAAACCGATACAAATATTGCTTTTTCTTCTTGTTCTTCTGGAATAGATTGAATAGCGTTTTTTACTAAATTTGTGATTACTCTTATTAATTGTGTTCTATCAAATCGAACTATAATTTCTTCTTCTAAATAGGAATAGTGAATAAAATCTTCATTAAAAATTTCTAGTGCTAATTGCACAATTTTAACCACATTTAATGTTTCATTTTGTTGTGCTGGCATGGATGCAAAATTTGAAAACGCACTTGCCACTGAACTCATCGTATCAATTTGTTGAATTAATGTTTTTGCAAAATCATCTAGTTTTTCTTTTGCTTTTGGATCATTAACGTCAAATCTTCTTTGATAACTTTGTACAGTAAGTCGCATAGGTGTCAAAGGATTTTTAATTTCGTGAGCCACTTGTTTTGCCATTTCTCTCCATGCTTGTTCTCTTTCACTTTGGGCTAATTTTGTAGCACTATCTTCTAATTTATCGACCATGTTATTATAGGACTCAATCAAAAGATTAATTTCTCTACTTCCTTCTTCTAATTCGATTTTTTGATTTTGCTGATTAAAATTTGTTTCTTGAATTTTATCGGAAATTATTTTTAGTGATTTTGTTATGTAGCTAGATAAAAAATAAGAGAGGAAAATAGAAATTAATAACATCACAAAATACACTTGACTGAAACGAATTAAGAAATTCTTAATTTCATTGTCATAAAATTCGGTATCCTCTTCATAAGGAAGGTTTAAAATAGCTAAAGGTTTAAATTTATTGTCTTTGATGTAACTGTATGATGAACGATAAGGTAAATCATCTATTGTTGTAAATTCTACATATCTTTTTTCTATTGTTCCTTGTAAAATTTTTAAGGTAGAAGCATTAATTTCTGGTCTAATACTGTCCATTTTAAAAACGGGTTTAGAGGAAATTAATAAATGCCCTTTTAAATCAAAAAAGTTGATTTCAAGACTATGAATATCGGCCAATTCATGAATTTTATCTTTAAAGATATACTGAATATTTTCTGTTGTTAAAATGTAACTTGTATTGTTTAATATGTAATTTATATTTTCAATAATTGCATTTTCTTTTCGCTCTAATCTATCTTGATGATATTCTCTTGCTTCTTTTTGAATTGGTAATAAGAAACTAAAGCAATTAAAATGGATGCAATAAGCGTTAAGAATATCATAGAAAGAAATATTCTTAGTCGTAATGAAAGGTTTTTTAAATTAAAAATTCTATTCATATTTTGTAATTAGCCCAGATTATTTCACTTTACATTTATTTCAATTGGAGTTCAATGAACTTCGTTTGAAGTGTAAAGTTTTTTGTGAAAAATATAGTTTTTCTTAGTATAAAAAAGCGACCTAAGAAGCTCTTTTTATACTATAGAAAAACACGTTTTTTTGCGAAAATCTTGAAACGTATAGCTGGAATAGCTTCTTATTTTTTTTCTCTTATTTTTTTATATAGTTTAAAACCTATCATGATTAGGATTGAAAATACAAAAATTCCTAATACTCCATAAATCCAATTAATGGCATTTTTTAAAATTACTAAAAATACTACTGCAAATAATATTATGGTAGCTCCTTCATTCCAAATTCTAAAAAAATTAGAAGTATGTTTGACTTGGTTTTTTTGTAAGTCTTTAAAAATTAAATGACATTTATAATGATAAATATACAACAGCAAAACAAATGCCAATTTTACATGCATCCACGGTTGGGTAAGCCAAAATTTTCCTGATTCGGTAAAAAATAGCATCCAATAAGCAAATATACTAGCTAAAATTGCGCTTGGCCATGTGATGATGTACCAAAGTCGATATTGCATTAATTGGTATTGTTTAATTAAAATGTCTGTTCTGGTTGGGATTTTTGTTTGGCTTCGGCATGATATACAAATAACCGAACAATGTAAACAATCCTGCAAACCAAGTAATGACAAAAATTAAATGTAATGCTTTTATATAACTATATTCCATTTATTCTATATTTATTAGTTTTCACATTTTAAAATTTAACACTTAATTTTTTCTAATTTCTTTAAAAAAATTATGCTGTAACTTGTAAAAATGTGTGTTATTTTTTTCAAAATTTCTTCAAAATATTTTTAAAATGGGTAACTATCTAATTTGCTCTTCAGGCTGAAATGCCCATTGATCAATCCAGCGACTTAAGGTTTTACACCAATCGTCATCATCATTTAAACAAGGAATGGCTAAGAATTCTTCTCCACCATGTTCTTTAAATTCCTGGTTGGCTTCCATTGCAATTTCTTCTAAAGTTTCCAAACAATCAGATACAAAAGCTGGAGTTACAACAGCTAGTTTTTTAATTCCTTTCTCTGGCATTTTATTAACTTCAACATCTGTGTATGGAGTTAACCATTTGTCTCCTGCTAAACGAGATTGAAACGTTTGACTGTATTTTCCTTCTTCAATGCCTAAAAATTCAACTACTTGTTTGGTCGTTTCATAACATTGATGACGGTAGCAAAATTCGTGAGCTGGTGAAGGTGTGTTACAACAACTTCCATCTATTTTACAATGACTTTTAGTAATATCTGTTTTACGAATGTGACGTTCTGGAATTCCATGATAAGAGAATAGTAAATGATCGTAATCAAAACCATCTAAATGTCTTTTAATAGAATTTGATAATTCTCTAATGTAATCTTTTTGGTTATAAAAAGCAGGAACAATAGTGAAATTAATATGTGGGAATTTCTTCTTACGCAATTCTTCTGCCAAGACTAAAATTGTTACAGTTGAAGCCATAGCATGTTGTGGATACAATGGAAATAATAATACCTCAGTAACTCCTTTATCACTCAATTCTTGCAAACCACTTTCAATACTTGGGTTACCATAACGCATTGCTAAAGAAACGGGAACACTTACATTTTTTCTACTTTCGCTTTCATTCGTTTTGAAAGCACAATAAGTGGAGAACCTTCGTCCCACCATATTTTTTTATAAGCTGCAGCCGATTTTTTTGGTCTGGTTTGTAAAATAATTCCTCTTACTAATAAAGCACGCAATAAAAACGGAACGTCTATTACATACTTATCCATTAAAAATTCATCTAAATATGGTTTCACATCCTTTGGTGTTGGACTTTCCGGTGAGCCTAAATTGACTAATAATACTCCTTTTTCATTTATTCTAATTGTATTTTTTTAATATATTCACTAATAAAATATTTTTCTCTTTTTCATTAAAACATTTAAAGAAATAAAGTCCTTTTTCATTATAAAAACAACCTCACTACAGTTTAAACATACATAAGCAACTAATATTATTCTACCTTTTCCTTAAGTACTAAAAATCTCTGTAAACAGGAATACAATTTCCAGCAGATTCAAAATTACATTTGCTATCTACAAAAATTTTATTTTTAATGTAATTTACATCTTCTAATGACAACTTAAAATTTGTAAATTCATTTTTATTTAATTTGTTTTCTAGGTAGCTATCATTAAAATTATTGTATGTTTTCCCGTCTAACAATGTCTTAACTTCTTTGCTTACATTACTGTCTTTTTCAATTAATCTATAATAGTCAATTGAATCAAAATTTAATTTTTCTTTCTTCTTTTGAGAATAAGAAAAATTAAAAATAAAGATAAGAATAAAGAAATTTTTCATTTTAAACATTCAAATTCAAATTCATTAAATATTTTTTGGGCGTAGTTCCAAATTTCTTCTTGAAAGCTGCAATAAAATGACTCGAGGTACTGTAACCTACTTTCAACCCAACTTCATTTACATTGTAAGAACCTGAATCGAGCATTTTTCTAGCATATTCCATTTTGTAATCAAACAAAAAACTATAGACACTATCTCCATAAATTTGTTTGAAACCTACTTTTAGCTTTTTAAGGTTAGCCCAACTTTATCTGCTAATTCTTTTAAACCTGGTGGTTCAGCCATGTTTTCAATAACAATTTCTTTAGCTTTTTTTATTTTCAAAACGTTTTCTTCATCAATCAAAAACGGACAATGTTCTGCGTTTGGATCTTCATTTTGGTTAAAATATAAACTCATTAATTCATAACCTTTCCCTTTTAAATATAAATTTTTAATGGAAGAATTTTGATTGTAATGAAAAATTTGATTCAACACAATTGCCATTGACGGACTAATATCTTCTTCTCCATAATATTTTTTATCTAAATTCTCCTGACTTAAAAAAGGGATCACATCGGCTTCATTAGAAAACAAAGCATGAAATTTTTTTATGGAAATTAACATAGAAATAATCCAAGATTTTGGACTCACTTCTAAATGTAAGGGTAATTCTTTTTGAGGATTATATAATAAAAGTGATTTTTCTTCATTTAAGTCCAAAGCATAAGTACCTTGATTGAAAATAAATTTGGCTTTTCCTTTAACGTTAAAATGAAATTGAATTAATCCTGTTTTTACCTGTTTTTCAATACGTTCCATTGTATCAGAATCGTTTTGAAACCTCATTAATGTAAAGTCTTGCTCAATTTTTATTTCTTCAAATGAACTCATAGCGTTGTTTTTTGAATTGCAAAATGGGATTCTTATTTTAAATTTATTTAGATTGGTTATAAATAAATAAGTTCTTAACAACCAATTTTACTACAAAAATACGTGAAATACTAAAAACAAATCATAATTTTTACAAAAAATCGGCAATCGACACAAAAAGTACTTTGAGCGTTACTTTTAATGCAACTACTATCTTAATTTTGTTTCACTTTAAGGAAAGTACGATTTATGGATAACTTTACAAGTTTCAAACACACTACCTTTTATGGAATAGGGCTAAGTTATAAAAAAGCTGATGCTGAAATGAGAGGTAAATTTAGTTTGAATGAAAAAACAAGAATTGATTTATTAAAACAGGCTAAGGTAGAAAATATCGAAAGCTTATTTGTAATATCAACTTGTAATCGTACAGAAATTTATGGTTTTGCAGAACATCCTTTTCAATTAATCAAATTACTTTGTGATAACAGTTTAGGTACTGTTGAAGATTTTCAAAAAATAGCTTATGTGTATAAAAACAAAGAAGCTATTACTCATTTATTTAAAGTAGGTACTGGTTTAGACAGTCAAATTTTAGGTGATTTTGAAATCATTTCACAAATAAGACTTGGTTTTACTGAAAGCAAGAAGTTTGGATTAAGTAATTCCTATATTGAGCGTTTAGTGAATGCTGTTATTCAAGCGAGTAAACGCGTTAAAAATGAAACGCAAATTAGTTCTGGAGCAACTTCTGTTTCTTTTGCTTCGGTTCAATACATAATGAATACGGTTACTTTTATTGGTAACAAAAATATTTTGCTTTTTGGAACTGGAAAAATTGGTAGAAATACTTGTGAAAATTTAGTAAAACATACTAAAAACGATCATATTGTTTTGATTAATAGAACAAGAGAGAAAGCAGAAAAAATTGCTGGAAAGTTTAATCTTTTGGTTAAAGAATATGCTAATTTGCAATTGGAAATTCAAAAAGCTGATGTTTTAATTGTAGCTACTGGAGCTCAAAACCCAACAATTGATGCTGCCATTTTAAACTTGAAAAAACCATTACTTATTTTGGATTTATCGATTCCTAAAAATGTAAACGAAAATGTAAATTCGATTGAGGGAGTTTCATTGGTTCACTTAGATTATTTATCGCAAGTTACTGATGAAACCATAGAAAAAAGAAAAGAACATATTCCTGCAGCAGAATCTATAATAAATGAAATTGTAGAAGAATTTATGTCCTGGTCTAAGGCTCGAAAATTTGCACCAACAATTCATTCATTAAAAGAAAAATTAGCCGATATAAAAAAATCTGAATTAAATTATCAAAGAAAAAAATTAGATAACTTTAACGAAGAACAAGCTGAAATTATTAGTAATCGAATCATTCAAAAAATTACCACTCATTTTGCTAATCATTTAAAACATGAAAACACTATGGTTGATGAAAGTATTGAATGGATTGAAAAAGTATTTCAACTTAATAATTAAATTACTCTTTTGAAAAAAACAATTCGAATAGGAACTCGTGATAGCGAATTAGCTCTTTGGCAAGCGCATACGGTTCAAAATAAACTTAACACTTTAGGTTACAAAACAAAAATCATTACTGTAAAAGCCACAGGAGATCTTATTCTTGATAAACCTTTATATGAATTAGGAATAACTGGAATATTTACAAAAACTCTTGATGTTGCCATGCTAAAAGGTGAAGTAGATATTGCTGTTCATTCTATGAAAGATGTTCCTACTAGTTTACCTAAAGGAATTATGCAAGCGGCTGTTTTAGAAAGAGCCTCAACACTTGATATACTAGTACATAAAGGAAGTTTAGATTTTTTAAATTCTGAAGGGATTATAGCTTCTGGAAGTTTAAGAAGAAAAGCACAATGGTTGCATAAATATCCTTCTCATAGTGTTGAAGATTTACGTGGGAATGTAAACACAAGAATGCAAAAACTGAAAGAAAACAATTGGAACGGTGCTATTTTTGCTGCGGCTGGTTTAGAACGAATTAATTTAAAACCAGATACTTATCTAAATTTAGATTGGATGATTCCAGCTCCAGCGCAAGGAGCAATGCTTGTTGTTGCCATGGAAAGTGATGCTTATACAAAAGAAGTGCTTTCACAATTGAATCATGAAGAAACTGAAGTTTGTACTTATATTGAAAGACAGTATTTTAAAACATTAGAAGGAGGTTGTACAGCACCAATTGGAGCATTAGCAAAAATAGAAAACGGTAAAATAAATTTTGAAGGTGCGTTATTCTCTTTAGATGAAAAAGAGAAACATTACATCAAAAAAAGTTGTAATTTTGCTAATTATAAATCTTTTGGAAACGATTGTGCCAAAGAGGTTTTAAACAATGGAGGACATTCCCTTATGGAAAAACTTCGAACTAAATTAAAAGTGAAATAAATCTCTACAAATGGAAAGAGAATCATTACTCAATTATGTTTATCGTTTCTTTGATATTATTGTACTACTATTTATAGTTTTCGACTTTGGATATGATTTTGAAGAAAATTTTAATAGCCCTCATGTAATAGGATTAATAGTGCTTACTATTTTGTTACTTTTCTTTAATACATTTAAATTATTTATTTTATAAAATTTTAAAAAGAAAATAAAAAAGTAGCTCTAGCAAATATTTCTATTCTTTCAGTTTTACTAATAATTTCATTGATAATTAGAATTATAAATAATGATTTCAGTAAAGACTACATTTTACAAAAAATTAAACCTGTTATCGAAACAGGATTAATTATTTATTTTCTACTTCGCTTATTAATATTAGTAAGACATATTTATGATGTTTATTTTAATCCAGCAATAGTATTTATAGGGAGTTTTTTAATTCTTGCACTTTCTGGTGCATTTTTACTAATGTTACCCAGTGCAACAATAAATGGGATATCTTTTACAAATGCATTATTCACATCAACAAGCGCTGTATGTGTTACTGGATTAGCAGTGGTTGATACAGCAAAAGATTACACTATTGTAGGACAATCTATAATTTTAGTGTTAATCCAATTAGGCGGAATTGGTATTTTAACCTTTACCTCATTCTTTGCTTTTTTCTTTAGAGGTAGTTCCTCTTTCAAAGAAGGTTTAAACACAAAAGACTTCATCGCTTCCGAAGGGCTTAAAGATGTATTTAGGGCAGCACTAAATGTGGTTATTTTCACATTAGCAATTGAGCTTATAGGAGCATTATTTGTATATTTTTCCATTTCAAATGTTTCTAATATATCAAACAAACTGTTTTTTTCTATTTTTCATTCTATTTCAGCTTTTTGTAACGCTGGATTTTCTATTTTTTCTTCAGGAATGTACGATGAAAGTATTCGGTTTAATTATTATATGCAGTGGATTATTATGTTATTAATAATTTTTGGAGGACTTGGGCATAATATTATTTTTAATTTCTATAAATACATTAAAATTTATATTTTAGAACTTTTAAATAAAAAAATTATACACAAGCAAGTTCCAATAATTACTCTAAACACTAAAATTGTAATTTATACTACATTAATACTTCTTCTAGGTGGTTGGCTTTTTTTATTTTTTTCAGAATACCATAATACTTTACAGGAACATCAAAGTGTTTTTGGGAAAATTACTAATGCTGCTTTTAGTTCTGTTACTCCTAGAACAGCTGGTTTTAATGTTATTGATTATGCAACCATGACGGTTCCTTCTCTATTATTTGTAATCTTCCTAATGTGGATAGGAGGGTCTCCTGCATCTACAGCTGGCGGAGTAAAAACAAGTACATTCGCTATAGCTACATTAAACTTTATTGCAGTTGCTAGAGGGAAAAGTAGAATACAAATTTTTGGTAGAAGACTAACAAGTGAAACTGTTTCTCGTGCTTTTGCAATTTTATGTTTATCGTTAATAATAATCGGTTTTGGTATTATGGCTTTATTAATATTTGAACCTAAAGGAACTCCTGTATTAACTGTAGTTTTTGAGTGTTTTTCTGCATATAGTACAGTTGGTTTGAGTATGAATTTTACTCCCACAATTACAGAACCTAGTAAATATGTTTTGATTGCTTTAATGTTTTTAGGTAGAATAGGAATGCTTAACTTACTTTTTGGTATTTTAGGTCAAATAAATCATCAATTTTATGAATATCCAAAAGAAAATATGTTAATTAACTAAAAATAAAATGAAAATAATTGTTTTTGGACTAGGGAATTTCGGTATGTCATTGGCTTTAAGCTTAACAGAAACTGGAAATGAAGTTATAGGTATTGATAGACAAATGGATAAAATTAATCTTGTAAAAGATAAAATTTCTCATGCGATTTGTATGGATTCTACAAATGAACTTGCATATGATGCTGTACCTTTAAAAGATGCAGATAAGATTGTTGTTGCAATAGGTGAAAATGAAGGAGCGGCTATAATAACTACAGCTATCATTAAAAAATTAACAGATGTTAAAATAATTAGTAGAGCGCTTTCTCCTATTCATGATACAGTTTTAGAAGCAATGGGGATTTATAGTATTATTCACCCTGAACAAGATTCGGCAGATCGTTTAACCAAACAAATTAATTTTAAATCTACCTTAGAAAATTATCAATTAGATAATAATTATACTATTTCAGAAGTAAAAGCTAAGAAAGAATTTTATGGTAAAACTCTTGGAGAGTTAGATTCTGTTGACAAATACAGTTTAACTCTAGTTACAATAATTAGAAAAAAGAAAAAAGAACCTAATAGGAAAAAAACAATTATTAAAGAATCTATTGGACGTCCTAATCCTGAAACAATTGTTTTAGAGGATGATATACTTGTTGTTTATGGTTACAATAAAGATATTGAAACCTACTGCATGGGTGAAGAAGAATATGATTTAAGGAATAAAAAAATATAGATGATTATTCTTAGCACAAGAAAACTTTCAAAAAACAATTAACAATGTTTAAGAATGAAAATTTTACAATTGTGCATGAAAATTTTATTAAAATTAAAAGCTATTTCTTTTTTGTTGAAACAACTAAATGAAAATTTAATTTTTACTAGCAAAAATGCCATAAAAAGTATTTTAAAAAGTAAAAAAATATTTAAATTAAGACAAAAAAAATGTTTTTGTGTGGGTTTTAAAACTAAATCTTTTTTAGAAAAAGAAGGTTTTGAAGTAATTGATAGTAAAGAAAACGCAACAGATTTAGCTAGTTTAATTGTAGCAAAATATAAAAGTTCTTCGTTTACCTTTTTCTCTGGGAATATTAGAAAGGATAGTTTGCCAAATATTTTTAAAGATAATCATATAAACTTCAATGAAGTTGCCGTTTATCAAACTGTTTTACAACCTAAAATAATAAAAGAAAAAACAGAAAGCATATTGTTTTTTAGTCCTTCTGGAGTAGAAAGTTACTTGCTAAAAAATAAAATAGAAGATCAAGCTTGTTTTTGCATAGGGAACACAACAGCAAAAGCATTGGAAAACAAAACAAATAAAATTATAATTGCATCACAACCTAGCGTTGAAAATGTAATTAAAGAAGTATTAAAATATTACACTAAATAGTTTTAGGGTTTCAGTTCAAATCAACTTTTAACCTTAAACTTTTAACCTTATTTAAAAATGATTAAAAACGATTTACTCTTAAAAGCCTTAAACAATGAAACTGTAGAACGACCACCAGTTTGGATGATGCGTCAAGCGGGAAGATATTTACCAGAATTTATGGCAATAAAGGAGAAATATGATTTCTTCACTCGATGTAAAACTCCAGAATTAGCTTCTGAAATAACAGTTCAACCTATTCGTATTATAAAGCCCGATGCTGCTATTCTTTTTTCAGATATTTTAGTAATTCCACAAGCAATGGGAATAGATGTAGAATTAGAAGATGGAATCGGACCCGTTTTACCAAATCCTATTCGTAAAGCTACTGATGTTGATAAAGTATTTATTCCAAACATCAATGAAACGTTAGGTTATGTTATGGATGCTATTGACATGACTCTTGAAAAATTAAATAATGAAGTGCCTTTAATTGGTTTCGCTGGTTCTCCATGGACAATCTTCTGTTATGCAGTAGAAGGAAAAGGTTCTAAAAGTTTTGATAAAGCTAAAGGCTTCTGTTTTTCAAATCCAGTTGCGGCTCATTTATTATTACAAAAAATTACAGATACCACCATTTTATATTTGAAAGAAAAAGTAAAACATGGAGTTAATGCGGTTCAAATATTTGATTCTTGGGGTGGCATGCTTTCTCCTGCAGACTACACAGAGTTCTCTTGGCAGTATATTAACCAAATTACAGAAGCTTTAGCTAATGAAACTAAGGTAATCGTTTTTGGAAAAGGCTGTTGGTTTGCTTTAAATGATATGGCAAAATCTAAAGCATCAGCAATTGGTGTAGATTGGACTTGTTCTCCAAGAAATGCTAGATATTTAACAGGAGGAAAGAAAACCTTACAAGGTAATTTTGATCCTTCAAGATTACTTTCTCCAATTCCAGTTATCAAAAAAATGGTACACGAAATGATTGACGAATTTGGAAAAGACAATTATATAGTAAACCTAGGTCACGGTATTTTACCAAATATCCCTGTAGATCATGCTAAAGCATTTGTGGATGCGGTGAAGGAGTATGGTAAGTAAATTGATTTCCTGCAAGGTTTTCAAAACCTTGTAGGTATAATTTAATTTTAGATGAAATTAGAAATATTAGAAAAAGACAGATTTTATCACATTTATAATAAAGGAATAAATGGAACAGATATCTTTTCTAATAATGAAAACAAACGTTATTTTTTAAAACAATTTAATAATTATTTGAAAAATCATATTTCATTATATGCCTATTGTTTAATGGATAATCATTTTCATTTGGTTATAAAATTAAATGAAGAATCTGAAATTGTTACACAATGTTTTTTCTAATTTTTTTAATTCATACGCTAAAGCTTATAACAAACAAATTAGCAGAACTGGAAGTCTTTTTGAAAAGCATTTTAAAAGAATTAGATTAGATGACGAAGTGTATTTAAGAAATTTGATTTTATACATCCATTTGAATCCAAAACACCATATAGATATTGATTATAAAACTTTTTTATTTTCTTCTTACCAATCTATATTATCTGTTAAAGAAACAAAATTGGAAAGAGAAGCAGTTTTGAATTTATTTGGAGGAAAGGATAATTTTATTTTCTGCCATAATTCTAAAAGCGATGTGTTAGCAGAGAAATACACGTTTGAATAATTATAAACACCTACAAGGTTTTTAAAACCTTGCAGGAGAAACAATAAACATGAAAGATAAATTTTACGCATACATCCAAAACCTGCAAAACCAAATTACTTCTAAATTAGAAGCAATCGATGGTGTTGCCAAATTCCGAGAAGACATTTGGGAAAGACCAGAAGGTGGTGGTGGAAGAACACGTGTCATCGAAAACGGAACTGTTTTTGAAAAAGGAGGTGTGAATATTTCTGCAGTTCACGGAAAATTACCTGATTCTATGCAGAAATTATTTAATGTAGGTGAAGCTGATTTTTTTGCTTGTGGATTGAGTTTAGTCATTCATCCAAAAAGTCCACTGGTGCCAACAGTTCATGCCAATTGGAGATATTTCGAAATGTATAATGATAATGGTGAAGTAATCAATAGTTGGTTTGGTGGTGGCCAAGATTTAACTCCTTATTATCTTTTCGAAGAAGATGCCATTCATTTTCATCAAACTTGTAAAACTGCTTGTGACAATCATAATCCAGAATTTTATCCAAAATATAAAAACAATGTGATGCTTATTTTTGGAACGCACACCGAAATGAAGCGCGTGGAATAGGTGGTTTATTTTTCGATTATTGTAAAGAAAAACGAAGGCATGAAAATGGAAGATTGGTATAATTTTGTTACAGAAATTGGAAATAGTTTTCTAAATGCTTATCTTCCAATAGTTGAAAAACGAAAAGATTTATCTTATACCGAAGCTCAAAAAAATTGGCAAGAAATTCGTCGTGGTCGTTATGTAGAATTCAATCTAGTTCATGATAAAGGCACTTTATTTGGTTTAAAAACCAATGGTAGAATTGAAAGTATATTAATGAGTTTGCCACCACATGTACAATGGGTGTATAATCATCGTCCAGAAAAAGGAAGTGCTGAAGAAAAATTAATACAAACACTAAAAAACCCTATCGATTGGTTATAAAACTACTATTTTTTTGAAGTTAATTTACTTTATCATATTCTTTTTTTTTCAATTTTCTTTCTGCTCAAGATGAAGGAGAAAAACTTCATGCTAAAAAACACAAATATGATCCTAACTATAGAGTGAACTATTTTGACAAGATGATTTTTAAAATTTCTGTAAATAGTGATGTAGATAGTTATACCATTCCTAGTTTAGATAGAACGCTAACAAATGAAGACAAATTTATTCCAAATCAAAAAACAAAACTTAGATTCTCCTTTGATTATAAGTTTTTAGGTTTATTCATTTCTTATTCACCTAATTTTTATGCCAAAGATGAATCAACATATGGAGAAACAAACACTCTGGATTTAAGCTTTAAGTTTTTCTATAATGATCGATTAAGACAAGAAGTAGATTTTAAAAACACCAAAGGGTTTTATGTCGAAAGTCCTTTAGAATCTTTACCTTTAGATGTTTATCCTGAATTAGAAATTAGAACTATTGGTGGAAAAACATTTTACATACTAAACAATAATTTTTCCTATCGTGCATTTGAAAACATGACTGAAAGGCAAATAAAAAATGCTGGAAGTTTCATTCCTTCTGTAGGTTATTATTTCAATACATTAAAATCGAAAAGAGTAAATGAAAATGAAAAATTTTTAACAAAAGTATATTCTTTCGATGCCTTGTTTCAATATGGATATATGCATAACTTTGTATTAAGTAAGAAATGGTTTGCAACTTTAGGAGCGCATCCTGGTTTTGGAATAAACAATTCGAGAAGTTATTTTAACAAAAAAGATATTAATCAGGAAAGTAATATAAAATCCTTTAATATGAATTTTAATTTAGACTTAAATTTCTCATTAGGCTATAATAATAAAAATTTATTTTCAGGATTTAAAGCTAATTTTAGAGATTATCAATATGAAAGTACAAAAACAGCTGAACTAATAAACTCAAAATTATATATAGATTTTTTTGTTGGTTATCGTTTCAAAGAAAACAAAAAGATAAAAAAAGTGTTTGAAAAATTAGAAAAGAAGATATTTTAAAATATAAATTATGTTTCCATTAAGAAGAAATAGACGATTAAGAACTAATGAAAGTATTCGTTCGTTAGTTCGCGAAACCATATTGACACCAAACGATTTTTAGTTCCATTATTTGTAATAGAAGGTAAAGGAATTAAAAGTGAAATACCGTCAATGCCTAATTATTTTCGATACAGTTTAGATTTATTGGAAAAGAAGTCAAAGAACTTTGGGCAATGGGACTAAAATCGGTTTTAGTATTTGTAAAAGTGCCCGATAATTTAAAAGACAACAAAGGAACTGAAGCACTAAATCCAGAAGGCTTAATGCAAAGAGCCATAAAGTAATTAAAAATGCTGTTCCAGAAATGATTGTAATGACCGATGTTGCTCTTGACCCTTATTCCATTTATGGTCATGATGGAATCATTGAAAACGGACAAGTAGCTAACGATATTACGTCAAATTTTCTAGCTGAAATGGCATTGTCTCACGCAAAAGCAGGAGCCGATTTTGTTGCACCAAGCGACATGATGGATGGACGTATTCTTGACATTAGAGAATTACTTGAAGAAGAAAATTTCATCAATACAGGAATTATGAGTTATTCAGCAAAGTATGCTTCTGCTCATTATGGTCCTTTTAGAGATGCTTTAGATTCTGCTCCAAAAAATACTGAGCTTGTCGAAGTACCAAAGGATAAAAAAACCTACCAAATGGATTATCACAATAGAGAAGAAGCCATTCGTGAAACGAGAATGGACATTGAAGAAGGTGCTGATATTGTAATGGTAAAACCAGGAATAGCTTATTTAGATATCGTTAGAGAAATTAAAAATATTAGCGAAGTTCCAGTTGCAGTTTACCAAGTTTCTGGTGAATATGCCATGATAAAAGCAGCTGCAGAAAAAGGTTGGTTAGACCACGATGCCATTATGATGGAACAAACAACAGCTATAAAAAGATCAGGTGCCGATATAATTGCGAGTTATTTTGCTAAAGATATTGTAAAGCTTTTAAAATAAAATAGATGAAACAACTAATCCTTATTGGTATTTATTTCTATGAATACATTTGCCCAAGACGAACCTATTAGTGCTTTTTTAGAAAAATGGGAGAGCTCAAAAAAATACCTATTAGAAATGGCAGAAGCAATGCCAGAAGACAAATATCCATTTAAACCTACAGCAAGAGAAATGTCTTTTGGTGAACAATTATTACATATAAAAGGGAATATGAGTTGGTTAAGTTCCTCTTACTTTGGAGCTCCAAAAATAGAAGAATCTGAAAAAACACTTACTAAAGCTGAAATTATCGCTTTGTTAGACGTTTCATTCACCAATGTTTCCAATGCTATTAAAGCTACAAAACCTGAAGATTTAAAACTAAAAGTAGATTTTTTTGCTGGTGAAAAAACCAAATTGCAAATCTTAAACTTATTACAAGATCACGTTACTCATCATAGAGGGCAATTAATTGTATATTTGAACCTCAACGAAATTAAACCACCTAAATATGTAGGTTGGTAAGTTTAATAGCGAATGGTTTAGGAATTTTTGTAATTGTAATTCCTGCTGTTCGTTACAATTTTTAATAATTTGATAAGAAAAGCACTTCGACAAGCTCAGTGTGACAAATTATTAAAAGATTTCCACTACCATCAGGGCTAGTGAGTTATCCATTTTACTATTTGCAAATTCCAAAATAAAAACTACATTTGTGTAATATATAAGCCATATTTCATTACAAGCCATGTTACAAAACGAATTATACTACACACTTGCCTTATTGCAAGTAGAAGGAGTGGGCGATATCCTTGCTAAAAAACTCATTCATCATTGCGGTTCTGCCGAAGAAGTTTTCAAAAGTAAAAAAAGTACTCTTGCAAGTATTGAAGGTATTGGAAAATCCATACTAAAAAATATTCAAGATAAAACCGTTTTTTATAAAACAGAAAACGAATTACAAATTATTGAAAACGAGAATATCAATATTTGGTATTACCAAGAGAACAATTATCCTGAACGATTAAAACAATGTTTTGATGCTCCTGTAGTACTCTTTCAATCTGGAAATATAGATTTGTCTAATCGGAAAATAATAAGCATTGTTGGTACACGACAAATCACAACTTATGGTACAGAATTTACTAAAAAATTCATTGAAGATTTAGCCCCTTTAAATCCTATAATTGTTAGTGGTTTTGCTTATGGAGTCGATATTGTAGCGCATCAAGTTGCAATGGATTTTGGATTACAAACAATAGGTGTTTTAGCACATGGTTTAAACCAAATTTATCCAAAAGTCCATAAAAAATACATTGCAAAAATGGAAGAAAATGGTGGCTTTCTAACCGAATTTTGGAGTGATTCAAAACCAGATAGAGAAAATTTTGTAAAACGCAATCGCATAGTAGCTGGAATGAGTGAAGCAACAATTGTTGTTGAAAGTGCCGAAAAAGGAGGTTCCTTAATTACAGCTCAAATTGCAAATGATTATAACCGAGATGTTTTTGCTGTTCCTGGAAGAACAACAGATAAATATAGTCAAGGGTGCAATAACCTCATTAAAACGCAACGCGCAAACATGTTAACTTCTGCTGCAGATTTAGTTTATATTTTAAATTGGGAAATCAAGAAAAAAGAAGAAAAAAACATTCAAAAACAATTGTTTGTTTCGTTAACTGATGAAGAACAGAAAATTTATGATTATCTTACTGAAAAAAACAACGAATCTATAGATATAATTGCTCTAGATTGTGGGCTTCCTATTTATAAAATCTCCTCGATTTTATTAAATATGGAATTAAAAGGCATAATAAGACCATTACCAGGAAAAATATTCGAATTAATTTAAAAAATCATAAAAAAATAACAAACTGTTTAATTTATAACACTTTATGTGGGGGTATTTTAAATTAAAGCTGTAATTTAGTGGCAAATTTATATTCCAATGTATTCATTACCAAAACTTGAACGATTCGAACAAAACGTAGCGTCAAAATTTAATATTTACAATAGTATTTTTATCACTTTACCATTTAATGAGATAAATAATACTGGTGTTTTATTACCATTATTTTCTGAAATTTGTGAACAAGGTTTTAAAAAGAACCAAAGTCCTGAAGAAATTTTCGAAACATTTATTTCTAAATATCTTGAAAACCCATCAGAAAATGAGACCATTACGCTAATGTTTCGTTTTATTCAATATGTGGAACGTCAAGTAGTGCTTTTTGATGCTATTGAAGATGCTTCTTTTGATATAGTAAATAATATGGAAGGAAGAGGCTCATTAAGAGGTATGAAAGAAGCTGCTGAACAACGCTTTAAAAAAGATGAACTTATTAATTTTTTAAATGAATTTAAAGTTAGAACTGTTTTAACAGCACATCCAACTCAGTTTTACCCTGGTTCTGTATTAGGAATTATTACCGATTTAACAGAAGCTGTAAAAGTAAACGATATCAATAAAATAAGAGATCTTCTAGCGCAACTAGGAAAAACCCCATTTATAAAATCGGTTAAACCAACACCTTTTGATGAAGCGGTTAGCCTTATTTGGTATTTAGAAAATGTATTTTATCCTACTGTTGGTGAAATGATGCAGTACATTCAAAAAAATATATTTAAAAAGAAAGGACAACTTCGCAATGATATATTTAATCTAGGTTTTTGGCCTGGTGGAGATAGAGATGGAAATCCTTTTGTAACTACTGAAATTACTTTGAAAGTAGCCAATAGATTGCGAACTTCAATTTTAAAATGTTACTATCTAGATATTCGTAAATTAAAAAGAAAGCTTACTTTTTCAGGTGTAGAGGAATTAATAAGTGTTATTGAAAATAAATTATATCGCTCTGTATTCTATTCAGAAGGAACTCTCTTTATTACTAAAGAAGAATTGATAAATGATTTAGAAACAATAAAAACATTAATAATCGAAAAACACCAGTCTTTATATTTAGACGAATTAAATCTTTTGATTAATAAAATTCATGTTTTTGGTTATCATTTTGCCACTCTAGACATTAGACAAAATAGTAGAACTCATAAGGAAGTTTTTCAAGACATAATTTCAAAAAATCCAGCTTTATTTTCAGTTGACTATAATGATTTAGATGAAAAATCAAAAATTGCAATCCTATCTGAAATTACTGCTAATTTGAATGAAGATGACTTCGAAAATGAAGTAACCAAAAAAACATTAAGTTCCATTAGAGCCATAAAAACAATCCAAGAATCAAATGGAGAATTAGGCTGTAATCGTTATATCATTAGTAATAACGAAAATGCATTAAATGTAATGGAAGCTTTGGCTTTATTTCGTTTAACCAATTGGAAAAATCCTCCAGTAGATATTGTTCCATTATTTGAAAGTGTAGAAGATTTGAGAAAAGCAGATGAAGTAATGGAATTGCTTTATACTAACCAAACCTATAAAAAACATTTAGAAAGCAGAAATAACGAACAAACTATTATGCTTGGTTTTTCAGATGGCACAAAAGACGGTGGTTATTTAATGGCAAACTGGGGAATTTACAAAGCTAAAACAGCTATTTCTGCAATGTCTAGAAAATACAATGTCAAAGTTGTCTTTTTTGATGGTCGTGGTGGTCCACCAGCTCGTGGTGGAGGAAAAACGCATCAGTTTTACGCTTCATTAGGTCCAGAAATTGAAAACAAACAAATTCAATTAACAATTCAAGGACAAACTATTAGTTCCAACTTTGGTACACTTGATTCGTGTCGTTATAATTTAGAAAATTTATTAAGTGCTGGAGCAAATAACAAAGTTTTTCACCATGATGAAAACCATTTATCTGTTGAAGAAAAAGAAGTGATGCAAAAACTTTCTGAAATTAGTTACCAAAAATATATTGATTTCAAAAATCACCCAAAATTTGTACCTTATTTAGAAAATATGAGTACACTAAATTATTATGCCAAAACTAATATTGGAAGTCGTCCTTCGAAAAGAAAACAATCTGCACAATTGAATTTAGACGATTTAAGAGCAATTCCATTTGTAGGCTCATGGAGTCAATTAAAGCAAAACGTACCTGGTTTTTTTGGAGTAGGAACAGCTTTAAAATATTTTGAAGAAAATGGAAAATGGGAAGATGTTCAAAACTTGTATAACAATTCATTATTCTTTAAAACCTTGTTAGAAAACAGTATGATGGCATTGAGCAAATCGTTCTTTCCATTAACTGCATACATGAAAAACGACCCAGAATACGGTCCTTTTTGGACTATTATTCACACCGAATATTTAGAAACAAAGCGATTATTATTAAAACTATCAGGTTTTACTGAATTAATGGAAAACTATCCAGATGGAAAAGCTTCCATAGCCATGCGAGAAAAAATTGTATTGCCTTTATTAACGATTCAGCAATATGCCTTATTAAAGATCAAAGAACTAAAAGAAAGTCCATCACCAGATGAAATTCAAATAGCAATTTATGAAAAAATTGTAATGCGTTCTTTATTTGGTAATATTAATGCGAGTCGAAATTCGGCATAGTTAAAATATTTATCTAAGAAAGCATTCTATTATGAGGATGCTTTCTTGTAATTTAAAAATTTATTTACCTCTACTTAATCTTCTATTAGAAAGTTTTTTCCAAATATTATCAGCTAACTCAATTTCATAATGGTTTAATCCAAAATTATCTTTTAGTATTTTTTGATTAGTTATTTTTAATATATCTGATATATCTTTCTTTTGTCTAATCATTTTATCAATCAATGGAAGTAAGTCTAAATTATTTTCATGGTAAGGTAATAGAATTTTTTCTACTTCATTTGGCATTAATTCTAAAACACCACCTCCATGACTTCTACCACAAATTTCCGAAAAAGCTAGAGATAAAGAATTGTAATAACTAGCAGTTAAAGACTTTAAATTAATATTTGGTTTTATATTAACGCGATGCATAGTATCTGTAGTAAATGCTTCTGCTTCATTAATTATTAATTTTGGATATTTATTATTTCTTCGAATAAAAAGTGCCTCAGATATTCTTTGAGATGGAACTATTTGCCATTCATCTCTAATGCTACATTTATATCCTTCATTGATTTTTTGTTCTTCTCCCCACAATATATAATCTCTAGCTCCATTTGAACCGTTCAAGTCTGATATTTTTGGAAAAGATAAGAAATGAGTTCTAGCTTCTTTATCACGATTTTTATTCCAGTCTTCATTTGTAAAAATCGCACTTGGAACTTGAACACTTCTTCCAACTAATGGTTTTGCATATTTTTCTAAATTATAAAACCTTACTGTTGATAATGGAACTGTAAAAAATGGATTTGAACCTGTTGTAATGCCAACTTCTACCTTTGCAAATTCTCCAAATTGCTTAAATTTTTTTTCCGTTTGAAGTCTTTCTAAAAAATCAATTTCTTCTTGTTCAAGAAAATAAAAAGTCCATTTATTTGACTTGAAATCAATTTTCTTTTTTGGACTTTTTAATTTTGATAGGTCTAATTTTTCGAGTTCTTTTGCATTTCTTAGTTCTAAATGTTCAATTAGATGAGAATTAGTGTTGTTTTTTTCACAAAGCAACAATACTACTTCTTGTTGAATATTTGGAAAAACAAGTTTTTCAAAAGAAACAATATTTATTTTGTTATAAAAATGAGCTAAAAATTCTCTTAATGGCTGAGCGTAAGAAACTTGAAGAATTTCCGCAGGCAAAACGAATCCAATTTTACCTTCTTCCTTTAAAAGGAGTGATGAACCAACAACAAATGAAACCCAAGCATTCGTTAATTTCGAATACTTTAAACTTGCTTTATTAAAAATATCTGCTGCATATTGTTGTTGTTCCTTGTCAAAATATTGATATCTAATGTATGGTGGATTTCCAACAATTAAGTCAAATTTTCTGTCTGTATTAATACAATATTTATTAAAATCTTCATTAATTACGGTCGATTTATTTAAACCAATTGATTCTGATTTTTCAGCTTCAACTTCATCAAACTCAATTGCCGTAACAGAATTGTATTCATAGTTTCCTTTTTGAATTTCTTTTAAAAAAACTCCATCTCCACAACTAGGTTCTAAAATTAGTTAAATTGACTTTTCTATAATTGATATAAATCTCATTAATTCTTGTTCTGTTGTTAAAAATAATTCATATCTTTCACTACCAATACTTCCTTTCTTTTTTGATTTTGGACGAACTCTATCATCAACTATTTTACCTAAATCAATCACCTTATCAATATTTGTATTTATAACTAAATAACATTTTCTACCTGTTTTCCTGCATAACCTATTATCGAAAATGTTTGATTATTTAATTGAACTTTAATTTTACTGGCCTGGACTAATAATTTTGTTTTCCCTAATTTATTTAATGCTTCATAAAAAATCTTAAATAATCTTTGGGCTTCTTCTTTACCAAACAAAAATGATTCAACATCTGCATAAAGAGATTTTTTGTTTTCAATAATGTTTTTGATTTTTTTTAATTTTTCTGCATTTTCTTTTTCAATTAAATCATCGGGATCATTATTAATATAATCAATCAGTAGTAACTCATTTTCAAACCACATATAACGAATCAAAGTAGTCAAGTTTTTACTTGTGCTTTTTTTTACTCTTTCTATATCAGTTGATGAGTAATTTTTAGCAATCATTACCACTTCAATTGAATCTTGTGATATTTTATCAAATAATGGTAAAGGTGCTTTATGTTTTTGTAATGACATAAGATATATTTGACTAAAATTATCTTCAATATAATCCTTATAATCACTAACTTGATTTCTAATATTTTTATCTTTATCTTTCTTTAATTCAAATACAACAAACTTATTACTTATTGGATTGAAAGCTAAATATCTATTCGTCCAGAAGTTCCCTTACTCCGAACATTTCCTTCTACTGAAAACTCACTTTTTATAAATAAATATTGTGGAAAGAATGCTTCCCAATTTTGCGATATAAATTTATTGAGTTCTGCTTCGGACTTATTTACTATTTCTAAAATTTTTTTATTTGAAGTCGAATAAAGTTTAATCATTCTATGAATTTTTCATTAAAGATATTGTTTTTTCAAAATTATCTCTTCTTTTGATAATTTTTTCAACATCTTTTTTGAAAAGTTTCACTTCATAACCCCATTCTGGATATGGATCTTCGCCTAAAACCCATTGCAATATATATTTTCTTGCAGTTTCATCTACAATTTGATAATAAGCTTTTCTGTCTGCAAAAGGTTTGACTATGTAACGGCAATGAAATAAATTTTGACTTTTTTGAAATTGGTCAATTTCATTAAGTTTATCAAATATTCTATTTTCTTCTTCTACGAATTTTTCAAAAAATGATTTTTCCATTTTATAATAAGTTTATTAAGTTTTTCAAATATTAACTTCATAGATACATCAAGACCTTTTGACAATTTTTCAATATTCTCAAGGGTAATATTTTTTTCACCTCTTTCTATCATTCCTATATAAGTTCTGTGAAGGTTTGAACGAAATCCTAATTCTTCTTGAGAAATCTTCTTTTCAATTCGAAGTTCTCTAATAACTTTACCAAATTTTAGTGATAATTCTGTATTCATTGAGTATACTATAGTTAGCACAATTTAAACTTGTTATTTG
>JAAURU010000235.1 GCA_012032075.1 Flavobacterium sp. | reverse complement strand
TTGTTATTATTTTATTTGTGTTGTTTCAAAGTGCAAAATTACAATTTATTTATTCTAATTTTTGATTTCTAAATTCAAAAATTACATTTTATAATGATTCATTAATAATTTTTGATACCATAAATCGGGTAAAATTCGTTTTAATACTATAGAAAACTTTTGCATAAAAGCACCTACTTTATAATGGATTTTGGGTTTTGAAGCATTCATAATTTTAAGAATTGCCTCAGCCATAGCATTTGGATTACTTCCACAATCCACATCATTATTTAAGTTTTTAAGAACATCTCCATAGCTTTTTTCATATGCGGAATCCGAAAGTACTGGAGCATGATATCTTCCAGCAGCAATATTTGTAGCAAAATCTCCAGGAGCAACATTCGTAATTTTAATTCCAAAAGATTTCACTTCCATATTCATTGCTTCTGTAATTAACTCTAACGCTCCTTTTGAAGCCGAATAAACACTCCTATAAGGCAAACCCATGTAACCTGCAATTGAGGTTATATTAATAATTAAACCATTTTTTTGCAATCTCATTTGCGGTAAAACGGCTTTCATAACTTCGATAGGACCAAATAAGTTGGTTTCGAAATTATTTTTTATTTCTACGGTAGGAATTTCTTCCAATGGACCTGTAATACCAACTCCTGCATTATTAATAACTACATCTATTCTATTGGCTTTAGCTATAACTTCTTCAATTGCATTTTTTATACTTTCTACATTTCTAACATCCAGTTTTATTAAAGGAATTTTAGAATTATTAATTTTTTCAGGGTTTCTACTTGAACCAAAACTATAAAACCATTATCTAATAAATATTCTCCTATGGCTTTTCCTATTCCCGATGAAGCTCCTGTAATAAATACTATCTTTATTCATTTGACTAATTTATAAAGTTAAATTAATAACTATTAACTGCTTTTGCTATTTTTTTAAAGAAATCCCTAATCCTGGTTTATTTGAGAGTAATATTCTACCTTTTTTAACACAACTACCTTTAGCAAAATCATTAGCTAATAGATTAGCTCCGTCTAAATCAACATAATCAACTAATGGAACTAAAACAGCTGCAGCAGAAATCCCTACTGTGGATTCGGTCATACAACCTATCATTACTTTTAAATTATTTGCTTTGGCCTTTTTTATTATTTTTAAAGATGGAGTTATACCTCCTGCTTTAACTAACTTAATATTTATAGTGTTATAATGCAACTTCAAACTTGTAAAAGTAGTATTCCCTTGAAAATCTTCATCTGCCATCCAATTAACATTTTTAGATTTATCTAAATGAGAAAAATTTTTAAACCCTATTTCTAAAGGTTGTTCTATGTAAGATAGCTTTTTTGAATTAGGATTTTTGTTCTAATTCCTTACAGTTATCAATTGTAAAAACTTCCATTTGCATCTAAAGCAATTTTTTTTCCTGTATTTATTAACTTTTCAATATCATCTCTATTATAATGACTACATTTAATTTTAAATCTATGCCAATCTAATTGTTCCATTTTAAGAAGTTGTTCTTTAATAGGTGCAATACTAATAGTAATTGATGAATATTTAAGTTTTTTATAAGAAATTGAATTTAATTCTATAAAATTTTTTTGCTCAAGTTTTCCAAATAAATCCCAATATGCGCAATCTAAGGCTGATTTCAAAAAAGTATGAAATCTCAATTTTCCTAAAAAAAGAAAAAAACTCAAATGGATGAATTATTGCTTGTCTTTCAATAATATATTTAATGGATTCTAATTTTGAAATGAACTCATTCAGATTAATACCATAATAATTTATAGCAACACATTCTCCATAACCTGTTTTATCATGATACGTTAAAGAAACAATTAAAGCATATCTATGAGTATAATCTCCATAACTAATAGAAAATTTTTCTTTTAACTTCAATTGTACAACTTGCCAATTTAATTTCATGATTAATAGAATTATTACAAAAATAAAAAATCTCCGCTAGGGAGAAAACAAAAAGTATAAAGAAATGTTAAAAAATGGCAAGCGACCTACATCGCACCGCTACAACCGCTTACCCTTGCTGCGTTCCCACCCTGGGGGAGTCTGCAGGAGCTGGTCGTGTAGGACTTGCCGGTGCAAATATACAAACATTTTATATTTTTGCAAGGTAATTGCAACTTTAAAAAATCGTTGTATATTGTACTACAAAATATTAACACAATGATGAATCTTAAGCCTTTCGTTATCATACTATTAAGCATTTTTATCAATTCTTGTGGTGACGAAAAAAATGATGAAAAAAAATTATTTTCAATAGATACTTCTGTTTTAAAACAAGTTTATGAATTAAATGAGAGTTTAGAATTAGTTGTAAAAAATGAAGAAAGTAAAAAAATAGATTCGATAATTTATTACATGAATAATAAAAATATTGGAGCTGTAAAAGGAAATAACAAATTAAAGATTAGTTTGGAAAACCAAAAATTAGGCTATCAAAAAGTAAAAGCAATGGTCTATTTTGAGGAAAATTCGACAACAACAGAAGCTAATTTTACAATTGCTTCAAATGTTGAACCAAAAGCTCTAAAATATAAGATTATAAATACTTATCCACATGAAATAAAAGCTTATACCCAAGGTTTTGAATTTTATAGAGATACTCTATATGAAGGAACTGGAAATGGTGAAGGAAAAGGAACTGGACAAAGAGGTGTTTCAAGTTTAAGAAAAACCGATTATAAAACAGGGAAAGTATATAAAAGTGTAAATCTTGCCGATCAATATTTTGGTGAAGGAATTACCATTTTAAATAACAAAGTGTATCAATTAACATGGTTAAGCCATGAAGGTTACATTTACAATGCTGATACTTTTGAAAAAATTAAAACTTTTAAATATTTTGATGATGAGTTGCAAGGCTGGGGTTTAACAAATGATGGAGAAAAATCTATATGAGTGATGGAAGTGAGAAAATATATATTTTAGATCCAGAAACGATGCAAAAGTTAGATCATATAAATGTATATACTAAAAAGCTAAAATTGAATCACTTAACGAATTAGAATGGGTTGATGGAAAAATTTGGGCAAATGTATATGGCAAAGATGCTTTAGCCATTATTAATCCTAAAAATGGAGCTGTTGAAGGCATTTTAGATTTGAAAGATTTAAAATCAAAAATTACTAATCATCCAGATGTTGATGTTTTAAATGGTATTGCTTATAATCCTAAAACAAAAACTATTTTTCTAACAGGTAAAAATTGGGACAAAACATTTGAAATTGTTTTAGAATAAATATTTTAAGAAAGAGGCTGTCCGAAAAGTAATAAAGAGTGTAATTCTGAATTCATTTTCAGTTTAATTTAGAATCTGAAACAAGTTCAGATTGACAAAAAATACTTTTTGGATAGCCTTTTAAATTTTAAAAATTATACAACAATACTTTAGGTTTTGGAATAATCTTCCATAATCTTATTTTTCCATTTTTTTGCTATTCTCATTTCTTCACCCATAATAAAATTTTTTGCATCTGCTTTAAAAAATTCCAAAACAATATTTTCTTTTCTATCATTTAGTTCAAAAACTAATTCTAAACTAACAATAGTTTTTCTATCATTTTTATGTTCTTTAATAAAACAATTCTTTATCTTGTTCACTGCAATTTTTAATTGAGTTTTATTTTCATCTATCTCTCTTAGAAAGAAAATATACTCGTTATCACTACTAATTCCAATTATCGTATTATCTGTCCATGAATCAAATTCGCTTATTACTTTGTTTTCTTTTAAAGCAAATTCATTTAATTTAGCAATAAAAAAATTTCTTTTCTTGTTTAATCCTTTGTTTATTAGCACTATTGGAACAATAATAATCAAAAAAAATATTGCACCCATAATTGTGTCTGGTAAATCCATTGTAATTTAATTTTTAATTAATTTTATTTATTTCTTTTTAAAAACCGAAGTAAATAGAAGTATTACCAAAAACTATGAAATGGAAAAAATTATTTGAATATTAGAAAAAAACAGTAAAGTACCATTAATATTTTTTCATTTAACCTTGTTAAAAATGAAAAAAATAGTTCTTTAGCTTGTAATGAAGTACTATTGAATTTAGTAAACTTTTTAAATAGCTTAAAATTATTTGAAAAATTGGGATTTTCAATTATATGATTTGAGGTTCAATTTGAACTGCATTATCATTATTGCTTTGAATTAATTGTGATAAATTACTATTATTTAAACTATTTGAAGTAGGTATTATTAATAAATCAGCATCACTTTTAGTACTAAAAAGTGAGAGGATAAGTAAGAAAACCAAGCATTTTTAAACACTTGTTCATTTTTAATAATTTATAAATAAAAGTAATTCTATAATTGAATTAAAAAGTAAAATAATGTTAATTTATTTAACCTTTTTAATTTAATTTTTAGCTCGTTTAGCTTTATAATTTTCTTTGGTACTTATGTAAATTGTTTTATCAAGTTCGGTAAAAACAGTTTCCTTTCCATCTGTTATATAGAGCTTTTTAACCATGTCAATTTCTTTTTTTTCATCAACATTTGCTATAATAGTGGCAATTTCTTTAGTTGAAAATTCAAAAGTTGCAAATGCATTTTTATAAGCAGGACGTTTAAATTTAATTTCTGTAGATTTATCCCAAACAACATACTCTTTTCCTAAGATTTGCATCAATTGAATCATATAAATAGGATCAGTAGCTGAAAACAAGCTTCCACCAAACATAGAACCTACATAATTTTTATTCTTATAGGTTAATGGAATTTTAATTTTAACTACATGTAAATCACTAGAAACAAAAGTAATTTTTCCACAAGTTCTTCTATACATTGGAGAAATGTTAAACATGATTTTAAATAAGGTAGCTTTCTTAAAAAAACGATTTAAGAAATTAAAAATGCTATCATACATGCTTTTAAACCGTCAAATGTGTCACAATTTCAGAAACTGGTAAAATTGCTTTTGTATGTTCTATACTTGGTCCTGCAACCCAAACAGTTTTATAAGTAACTTGAGTAGCTGCTTTTTCAGTTGCTTTCATTCCAATATAAAAGCGAACCATTTTAACCCATTTTTTTAACGATTTATTTTTATTCAAAATGCGTTCTAACCAACTTTGTTTAGTTCCCACTTTTTGTACATAAGGTGTATTAATAACAGTACAAGGTGTTCCTGAAATACGTTCAGTCATTACAATATCTTTTGCTCCATATTGCACACAAGCTTGTTTATATTCTTCTGAGACTCCTGCTTCTATTGAAGCTATAAATGGACTTCCTACTGAAACTCCAATTGCTCCATAACCTAACATTTTCTCTAGTTCTTGCTTGTTACCTACTCCACCAGCTGAAATCAAAGGTAAAGATGTCCCTTCATTTAATTGCTTTATTAAAACATCTGGCTCAATATTTCCTCTATGTCCACCTGCAACATTATTTACTGCAATTAAAGCGTCTCCACCTAAACTCTCTACTTTTTTAGCAAAAGCTAAATCGGTTACATCACAAAAGACTTTAATACCAACTTTATGAGCTTCTCTAATCGTTTCCTCTGGACTTCCTAAAGAAGTAATAATAAAATCACAACCTTCTTCACATAAAACTCTAAGTTGTTCTTTATATTTTATATTAGATTTATTTACAATTAATTATAGCCAAAACTTCCTCCTTCAACTTTAGCTTGCTTCAATTCAATAATCGAAGCTCTTAATTCCTCTAATGTTCTATAATTCAATGCTGGTATACATCCTGCTACTCCACTTTTCATCCCTTCAATAACCATTTTAGTATTTGATACTAAAAACATTGGTGCCATAATTATAGGATGTTTAATTCCAAGTAACGAGGTTAAACTAGCTTTTTCCATTTTAATAATCAACCCAGTCAACCATTGGGGTCTTTATATTTTTTTTTCGTTTCGGATTAATTAATAGTTTAGCATTCTTTTCACCCATGGATTGAGCAAATTGTTTAAAACTGACTGGGCCATCATCTGTTGATCTCGAGTTAGGTTTCAACGCGTCATCTATTACGTCT
>JAAURU010000234.1 GCA_012032075.1 Flavobacterium sp. | reverse complement strand
GCTCCACACAATGGAGTCCTTTTAAAGAGGATACGGATTACTTTGAACCTTCAAAAAAGAGTTCATGCAAAATTTTAGAGTGCATGATTTAGAAGAGCTTTTAAAAAAATTATCTAATGAAGGTGTAACAATTGTAGGGGATATGCAGACTTATGAATATGGAAAGTTCGCTTGGATATTAGATCTTGAAGGAAATAAAATTGAACTTTGGGAACCTGTAGATAGCGCTTTTCAATAAAATAGTAACTAATTAATCAAATATATATAAAAATGGAATCACAAAAGGTTGACATGTTTATGATGACAAACGCTAAGTTTTTTGAAGGTCATCAATTGAATGCAGTAAGAGAACGATTATTAAAATTAGAAGACGAAAAATGGCCAATGGTTCAAATGCTTCAATTCAAAGACCCTACAACGGCTTTGTTGATTTCAATATTTGCTGGAGCTTATGGTATCGATCGTTTCTATATTGGTGACACTGGAATGGGAGTTGGAAAATTATTAACGTGTGGTGGTTTAGGAGTTTGGGCAATTGTTGATTGGTTTTTAATCCAAGGAGCTACAAAAGAAAAAAATATGGAGCAATTTAATAGAGCTTTCATGTAAAATATGCAAAAAACAAGTTATATCTGTTTATCATAGTAGCTTGTTTTATAGGGTATGGTTGGTTATTTTTTACAATAAAAAAGCAAATGCAAATTCAAGAAAAAGAATTTACAGTATGCGTTTTTAAAAGAATAACCAATATTCCTTGTCCTTCTTGTGGCACAACAAGAGCTGTAATTGAAATTTCAAAAGGAGAGATTATTTCGTCAATTTTTTTAAATCCCTTTGGAATTATAGTTGCCTTAATTATGGTTATTTGCCCTATTTGGATAGGATATGATTATTTATTAAAAAAGAATCTTTTTTTCAATTTTATAAGCAAGCAGAAGCTTTTCTAAGAATTAAAAAAGTTGCTATATGTTGTATTATTTTAGTTCTATTAAATTGGATTTGGAACATCAATAAAAACTTATGATTACAAACGAAACATTTTACTATAAACCTGTAGAATCAGAATTAGAAAGAGCTTCTAATAGTTATTTAATGTCTTTAGTTGCCGTAATAGGTGGTTTACCATTGCCCATTTTAAACTTAATGGCTACTTTTTTCTTTTATTTAGGAAATAGAAAAAGTACTCCTTTTGTAAAATGGCATTGTACTCAAGCATTAGCCTCTCAATTAGGATTGTTTTTTTTTAATAGCGCAGGTTTTTGGTGGACAATAGGTGTGCTTTTTTCTAATGAAAAAGCAACTAACTATTACATAGCTTATATGATTACGCTTGTCACTTTTAATGTAGTGGAATTTATCACTACTTTAATTTTAGCAACAAGAGTAAGAAAAGGAATACATTCTGAATTATATTTTTTTGCAGACATTACTAACTTAATATGTAAAAAAATGAAGCTTATAACTAAAGCATTTGTTATTCTAATTTCCTTTTTTGGAATGTGGTTATTATTAGCACAGCTAGATTTAGTTGGTTTTTTTGGAGTTAAATCTATAAAGTCAAATACAGAAAGTACTTTAGGTAATTTAATCTGGGAACAAATTGAAAACACAGAAAAAATTATTTATGAGGCAGAAATAACAAGAAAATTAGACTCTTTGTTATTGCCATTGTGTAAAGAAAATAATATTGAAAGAGATAGTCTAAAAGTGCATATAATAAAAAAGGATGAGGTAAATGCTTTTGCAATGCCAGATAATCATTTGATAGTTTATTCTGGATTAATTACAGATTGTAATAGTGAAGAAGCCTTGTTAGGAGTACTTGGTCATGAAATTGCTCACATTCAAAACAATCATGTTATGAAAAAATTATCTAAAGAGATAGGTTTTTCTGCATTGCTTTCCATGACTGGAGCTAATAGTCAAGTGATAAAAGAAGTGCTTCATACTTTATCTTCTTCTGCTTACGACAGAAGTTTGGAGCGAGAAGCCGATATGGAAAGTGTAAAGTATATGCTAAAAGCTAAAATAGATCCAAGACCTTTCGCAGATTTTATGTATGAATTATCAGTCGATAATGAATTACATAAATATACCTATTGGATTTCCACGCATCCAGAATCAGAAGATAGAGCAAAATATATTTTAAACTCTTTAAAAGGGAAAAAAATAAAAGCAGAAAAAATAATGTCTAACAAACAATGGGAAGATTTTAAACTTCTCCTTTATTCTTATAAATAATCAACTAAAAATTAAAACAAATGGAAACAACAAAGCCAACAGAAGAGTGGAATCAATCATATCAACCACTACAAGAAAACAAAAAAATAATAGCTGGAGTTTGTGCACTATTAATAGGAAGCTTAGGGGTTCATAAATTTATATTAGGTTATAGCAAAGAGGGTATTATTCAAATAATTTTATCTGTTATTAGTTGTGGTGTTTTAGGAATAATTCCTTTTATTGAAGGAATCATTTACCTAACAAAATCAGACGAAGAATTTTATCAAACCTATCAAGTAAACAAAAAACCTTGGTTTTAGTTTAAAACAAAAAGGCTCAATTCATTTTGAGCCATTTTTTATTACTTTCTATTCTTTTCTTCTTTTCGTTCCAGTTCAGCTTGGAACTCTTCCATAACAGGTTTAACGGTGCTTTCTGGTAAATCAGAAATTTTTATATACATTAAACCGTCAACAGCATTATTAAATAATGGATCAACATTAAAAGCCACTACACGAGCATTTTGTTTAATATATTTTTAATTAAAACAGGTAAACGTAAATTTCCAGGTTCTACTTCATCAATAATTTTATCAAACTTATTCAAATCAGCTTCAGCTTCGTTAAAAACAAAATCTTTATCTGCATCTTTAAGTTTTACTTTAAAGTCCTTTTTTGGGTGTATATATTGAGCAATATAAGGATCATAATAATGCGATTTCATAAATTCAATCATTAGCGATTTTGAAAAATCAGAAAATTGATTACTAATACTTACACCACCTATTAAATATTTGTGTTCTGGATGTCTTAATGTAGTATGTACAATACCTTTCCATAATAAAAATAAAGGCATAGGTTTTTGTTGGTATTCACTTATTATAAAAGCACGTCCCATTTCAATTGATTTACTCATCATATCATATAATTCAGGCTCAAAACGGAATAAATCATGCAAATAAAAACCATCAATTCCATACTTTGCATAAATTTGAGAACCTAATCCCATGCGATAAGCACCTGCAATCATTTGCGCTTCATCATCCCACAAAAACATATGGTGATAATATTTATCATATTGGTCTAAATCGATAGATTCATTAGTCCCTTCACCTACTTCTCTAAAGGTAATCTCACGCAAGCGACCTATTTCATGAAGAATATTTGGAATTTTATCGGCAGTTACAATAAATACTTCATAGTTTTTACTTTGTAATAAACGACAATCCTCTTCTCTTAAAAATGAAATTTCTTCCATTATTTGGTCATGATTGGCTGGCTTTACAATTTGTTTCGGGCTTTTAGGTAATTTTAAAGAAGCCGGATTAATTAACTTACTTTCTTTTACAAATGCATTAGAAAGCATATACGTTTTTTTTCGTAAAAATTCTCCATATTCTTCAATGGAAGTGTATTCGTTTTGTTCAGCAACAGCTATTGGTTTACCTATTCTTACTTTAATCACTCTGTTTTTTTGAGTAAGTAATTCACTAGGCAATTTTGCTGTTCTTAGAGTATCGTTTAGTTTTGATAAAAAATAAAAAAGTTTGCTATTTTTTGCATGAAAATAAATGGGAACAACAGGAACTTTTGCTTTTTTAATTATTTTTATAGCACCTTCTTCCCAAGGCTTATCTACAATAATTTTTTCATCTTTATAGGTAGAAACTTCACCAGCAGGAAACATTCCAAGAGGTTTGCCGTCAGATAAATGCCTTAACGTTTCTTTGATTCCTATAACACTAGATTTAGCATCCTTATGTGTTTCAAAAGGATTCACAGGCATTATATAAGGTTTCATAGGTTCAATTCTATGCAATAAGAAATTAGCAATAATTTTAAAATTAGGCTCTTTTTCAAGCATTAATTTTAGCAATAAAATACCATCAATTCCACCTAATGGATGATTTGAAATGGTAATATAAGCACCATCTTTAGGTAAACGTTTAAAATCTTCTTCAGGAATTTCAAATTTAATTTGGAATTCATCTAGTATAGCATTTAGAAATTCCAAATCACTTAGATGTTTATTTCTATCATATATTTTATTGAGAGTAGAAATTTTGAGGACTTTCATCAGTAACCAACCTGAAAAAGTTCCTAAAAAACCATACTTATCAGTTTTTATAGCCTTGGCTACTTCTTTAGCAGTAACTAATCCCATTTACATTGTTTTTGTTTGAGCGAAAACAAAGATAACAATTCTATGCAATATTGAGTTAATAATTGTACAATTCATATAAAAAAGCACTATGAGATGGCTATTTTTTTGACTGTTAATCTCTTGTAAATTATTTTTAATATTAGATGGGTTTTAGTACTTTTGGTGAATATCTAAAAACACAAAATGAAGATAATATCCTATAATGTAAACGGTATTAGAGCTGCTATAACAAAAGGTTTTTTAGATTGGTTGCAGCAAGCCAGTCCAGATGTAATTTGTTTACAAGAAATTAAAGCTGCCGAAGATCAAATTCCTGTATCAGAAATTACAAAAATGGGTTATCCCTATCAGTACTATTTTTCAGCGCAAAAAAAAGGATATAGTGGTGTTGCCATACTTTGTAAAAAAGAACCTAAAAACATCGTTTTTGGCACTGGAATTGAACATATGGATTTTGAAGGTAGAAATCTAAGAGTCGATTTTGATGAAGTATCAATTATGAGTTTATATCTTCCATCTGGAACAAATATTGACCGTTTAGACCATAAGTTTAAATATATGGATGATTTCCAAAACTATATTACAACTTTAAAGAAAGAAATTCCAAATTTAGTCATTTGTGGAGATTATAATATCTGTCATCAAGCAATTGACATTCATGACCCTATTCGCAATGCAAAAGTATCTGGATTTTTACCCGAAGAAAGAGCATGGATAGATGGTTTTATGAAAAGTGGTTTTATAGACACCTTTCGTCATTTAAACAAAGAACCACACAATTACAGTTGGTGGAGTTATAGAGCAAATGCTCGAAATAATAATAAAGGATGGAGAATTGATTATTGTTTAGCCTCAGAACCATTAAAGGAAAAAATAAAAAAAGCCTTAATTTTACCAGAAGCAAAACATTCAGATCACTGCCCAGTTCTAGTAGAGATTAATTAAATTTTTCTTTATTTGGAGCTATTTCCTGCTGTACACTATATCTTTTTAATTTTTGTCACACTGAGCTTGTCGAAGTGACTTTCTAGCAAATTATTAAAAGATTTCCGTTTCCATCAGGACTCAATACAAACCTAATAGTTAAATAATAAATACAACCCGTTATGATAAAAAAAGTTGCCCTTACCATGATAGTTTTAGGATTAACAACATCGTGTGTGTCAAAAAAAATCTATCAAGATTTAGAAAGTCAGTATGCCGATTTGAAAAAAGAACGCAATGCTTTAGCCGATGAAAATGAAGGATTAAAAACATCTAAAAATCAACTAGAACTGGACAAAAATAATCTACAAACCGAACTTTCTAAAACAAAAGCAGAACGCGATAAATTAGCTACAGATTATGAAGCTACAAAGAAAACCTAGACAATTTAAAAGCGTCTTATGTAGCTTTAGAGAAAAATAGTAGTGATGCTTTAGATAGCAACATGAAGAAAAACAGAGAATTATTAGCAGAATTAGAAGCCAAACAAAAAACACTAAATGCAGAACAAGACCGATTAAATAAATTGAAAGGAGATTTAGATGCTTCTTCAAAACGTTTAGCAGAACTTGAAAAAATGATGGCCGATAAAGATGCTACGATGAAAAAACTTAAAGAATCTTTATCAAAAGCCTTAAATGCCTTCGAAGGCAAAGGGTTAACTGTAGAGCAAAGAAACGG
>JAAURU010000003.1 GCA_012032075.1 Flavobacterium sp. | reverse complement strand
TTCTGATTTTTATGTACAAGAAGAATCTATTCGATTTGCCATGTATGCAGCTTATGGGTTTTTAGACAACGCATTAATTTTAAGAGGTAAAGTAGGTTTTGACACAACTGATTATGGTTTATATAATGCAAATGATAAAGTAGGCTTACAAGTTTTAACGGTTCAAGTTTCTGGTGATGACAGAAATAGATTAAATTCTGAATTTGATTCAGGAGTATTTTTTGGAGCAGATTTAATTTATCGATTTGATTTGAATAAGAAGAAGTAATTTAATTAACAAATCGAAAACAGCACTTTAAATTGAAATTAAAGTGCTGTTTCTTTTTTATCATGTATTAAACACTTTAGAAATGTAAAAGAAAAATAATTGAATATTTCTTAAAGCCTTTATATAAAGTTATATTTGTATACATTCAATAGAAAACAATAATGAACGAAATTAAACTTATCAATATAATTGGAATTTTAAGTGTTTTTACTTCTTTATTATTGACTACTTTTTTGATTACTTTAAAAACAAATCAAAAAAAAGCAATCGCCTTTTTGCGTGTTTTTAATTTTAACTACAATAGACATAAGCAATTGGGTGTTACCACTATTTGTAACAATCTCTTCTAATTTTGAGATTTTCAAATCTACATTTGTGTTTCTTCAAATCCCAGTTTTTTATTTATACGTTAGGTCAGTTTGTTATTCTGACTTTAAACTTAAAACAAGTCATGTTTTACATGCACTACCTTTTTTTATAGTCAATTTATTGCTAGCCAAAGCATTTTACTTTGTTGACAAAAAATCAAAAATGCTATTTTTAGAAAATATTTTGAGTAATAAAGAGATACTATTCATACATTTTTTCATTCACATTCAATTTATTATTTATTTAATATTAGTGTTTTTAACGCTCTTTAAATTTAAAAAAATATATAAAGAAAATTATACTAATTATAATGTTGTAACCTACAATTGGTTATTTAAACTAGCAATAGTTACTTCAATAATACATTTCCTTGCATTAATAAAAAACATTTTAAAATTCACAAACCACGAAGTTACTTATAACAGCGCATTACAAATGTTAGGTTTATCCTTCTTTTTAATTACTTGTTGGTATGTTTTAATGGCTTTAAAATATCCTAATCTTTTTAGAAGTATTGATTCTACATTAAAACCTGTAGAGAATTTTATTGTTAAAAAAATGGAAACCTCGATTACAGAAATTGAAACAATTGAAAGACTCAAAACTTTCATGGAAAATGAAGAACCTTTTTTAGAACCATCCTTAACTATTCAGGATTTAGCCTTAAAATTAAATCTTCCCTCAAGAGAATTGTCAATTTTGATTAACCATCAAATGGGACAACACTTTTTTGATTTCATTAACGAATATCGAATTCAAAAAGCAAAAAATATATTAAAAGATACTTCTAAAAAAGAACTTACAGTTTTAGAAATTCTATATGAAGTTGGTTTTAATTCAAAATCTTCCTTTAATACTGCTTTTAAAAAGTACTCAGGAACAACACCTACTCAATTTCGAAATCAACACTTAAATATTTAAAAAGTTGGAAAAATCATCAATAATAGGTCTATTAAGTTTTGTGATTGTGCTATTGTTTCTATTTTTTGCTTTTTTCTTATTAACAGTTAAAACAACCAAAAAACTTAGCAATAGATTATTAGCTACTTTTTTAATAATTACAGCAATAGATATTAGTGTCTTTTTTTATCGCAATTTTATCAATTTGCCACTTTCATTAGAAATGATACGTATTCAGATTTCTTCATTTAAAGATCCTTTGTTATTTCTTTATATTTTATCGGTAATCTATTCTAATTTTAAACTAAAAACAAAGCATCTAGTTCATATTTTACCTTGGTTAATTAATATAATGGTTTTATTTCCTGTATTTTTCATGGTTTCAGAAGATAAAAAATTACTATTTTTAGAACATTATTCAGAAACTTCAACCTTTTTCTTTAGTTCAAATTTTGATTATATTTTATCAATCATCTATTTAATAGCAGAGATATATTATTTAATACGATATAGAAAACTGTTGTTAGAAAATTATACAAACAAGATTTATTTCCATAACTATAATTGGTTAAAACAATTGATTTTATTTATTATTATTGGACAAATATTGACGACTATAAAAGGGATTTTAAGAGACAATAACGTTGTCGACATAGCAGAGATAATGCAAAAATAGTTTTATTACTATTTGGATTGATTTTTAGTTTTTGGTTAGTTTTCAAGGCTTTATACTCTCCTAAGTTATTTCGAGGCATCGATGTGAATTTGAGATTATCTAAAGAAATGATTGATAATAAAGAAAAAAATAACCAGAGTTTTCAGAAGAAGAAAATAATAAAATTCAACAATTAAAGGGATATATGATTGCTAAAGAACCTTTTATAGAATCATCATTAACTATTCAAGATTTAGCTTCACGATTAGACCTTAATTCTAGAGAGTTATCCATTTTAATTAATCATCAAATGGGTCAACATTTTTTTGACTTCATTAATGAATATCGAATTGAAAAAGCGAAAAATATATTAAAAGACACTTCTAAAAAAGAACTTACCGTTTTAGAAATCCTATATGAAGTTGGTTTTAATTCTAAATCTTCCTTTAATACTGCTTTTAAAAACACACAGGAACAACACCTACTCAATATAGAAAATTAACTGATTAACAGCGACTTGTAAAAAGTCGAACGTTTCATTTAGAAAAAGTCGAACTCATTTTATTTTAAAAATGAGTTCGACTTTTTTCATTCGGTCGATTATCCTCTTTGTCTGATAGATATTTGTCTCATCAAAAATAATTAAAAAACAAAAGATATGAAACGTATTACATTATTACTCCTTTTCTTTTTTCCTTTATTCGTTATTTCTCAAAATAAAATTGAGGGAATTGTACATTATAATTCAGAACCTATTCCTTGGGCAAATATCGCATTGTTAAATAATAATGGAGATATTATAACAGGAGAAACTACAAATGAGAAAGGTGGTTTTACTTTAAAAGCTGCATCAGGAAAATATGAGTTAATTATTAGCTATTTAGGATTGTAAGATTGGAGAAAAACAATTCAATTAGATAGTAATTCTTTAAATCTTGGAGTTATAACTTTAGTTGAAATTACTAACAGATTACAAGAAGTAGAACTAATACATAGAAAAAAGTTAATTGAACAGCAACCTGATCGTATCACATTCAATGTTGAGAACAGTATTGTTTCTCAAGGTGGAAACGCTTTAGATGCATTTAGAGCAGCTCCAGGATTAAGAGTTCAAAATAACACCATCAATATGTTTGGAAGAGATGCTGTACAAGTGATGATAAATGGAAGATTACTCCCTTTAATAGGAGAAGAATTAATCCGTTATTTAAATTCAATTGCATCAAGCGATATTAAAAAAATAGAAATTATTAGTGCTCCACCTGCAAAATATGATGCCACAGGAAATGGAGGATTATTAAATATAATTTTGAAAAAAGGGCAAATAAACTCTTGGAAAAATACAACTAGCTTAAGTACTAATTTTAATACTTATAATTTTACAACATTAAACAACAATTTACTTTACAATAAAGAGAAAATTAGTTTTTCTTTGAGTCTTAATAAAACAAATGGATACTTGAGAGGTCTTGAGGATTTTCAGGTTTACTATCCAAATAGTACTTGGGACATCAATATAAATTCTAAAGATAATCAAGAAGATTTTGCAACAAGACTTTTATTAGATTATAAAGTATCAAATAAGACAACTATTGGAATTCAATACTTAGGTAGCATTGCAAATCCTGATATTGAAGATAAAACTATTTCTAACATTTTTAACCAAAATAATGTTCTCGATTCTTTATTAATCAATAACGGTAATAATCTACAAGAAATAAAAAATCACTCTATTAATTTTCATTCAATAACAAATATAGATACTATAGGAAGAACAATTTCTTTTGATATAGATTATCTTATTTATAACTCTGGCAGAAATCATAAGTTTAAAACAAATAGTTTTTCATCAAATAATATTTTTCAAAATGTAAATGCATCAGCGAATACACTTTCAGATTTAAATATTCAAAATATTAGTTTTAAACAGATATTGAACATCCATTACAACTAGTAAATTTATCTTATGGAGCGAAAGTAAGCTTTATAAAAAACAATAGTGAAATCCAGTTTTTTAATACTATTTCTGGAAATCCAGTTTTTGATAATGATATTTCTAACCAATTTGAATATTCTGAAAACATTCAAGCCATATATGTTAATGCAATGAAGAAAATAAATAAAAAATGGAGTTTTCAAATGGGTTTAAGAATAGAAAACACTCAAACAAAAGGATTCTCTGTAAATTTAAATCAAACAAGCACAAATGATTACTTAAAATTGTTTCCAACGGTTTACGCTTCTTATGCTAAAAATGAAAATAACAGTTTTTCATTTAGTTATAGTAAACGTATTCAAAGACCAAATTTTGGCAACCTAAACCCATTTAGAGTGTATGTGAGTAGTAATACTTACACGTGAAGGAAATCCATTTCTACAACCATCATTTAATGATAACTTTGAAATAAAACACATATATAAAAATGTATTTACAACAAATGTTTTTGTAAATGCTAAAAGTCAAGGAGCAGGAATTATTTTTAATTCAAACATAGCAAACAGCACACAAATAGTTACAAGAGAAAACTATTTCAATCAAATTATTTATGGAATTGGAGAAAGTATTGGTTTCAATAAATTAAAATGGTTACAAAGTCAAAATAACATAACAGTTTTAGGATCTAAAACTAATTTTACCAAAGAAATAAATGCAAACCCAAAAAATGGATTCGCTTATAGCATTTCATCTAGTAACAGAATCATTATAAATGAAACTACAAATTTTCAAACTGATTTTTCCTATGATTCAAAATTAAATTTCGGATTATTTAGCATTGGAAAAATGTATAGTTTTGATTTAGGTGTTAATAAATCCCTTCTTGATAAGAGTCTACAAATTTCACTTTTAATAAAAGATATTTTTAATACTTCTAGTTTAAACAACTACGCTTCAATTGTTAACGGTGTAAATCAAGTGTACGGACAAAATAGAAACAATAGATACATAAGACTTTCTGCAAGTTATACTTTTGGAAACAATGCTATAAAAGATAAAAAGAAAAATTTTGGAAACGAAGAAGAAAGAAGAAGGAGTAATTAATAAAAAACTTTTAACTTATCACTCACAACTCACAACTTCTTACTATTTTTGAAGATATTTACAAACTATGATGCTTATTCGTTATTTATCGCAAATAGGAAAATATTTTTTAATGCTCAAAGAGGTCTTTAATAAGCCTACAAAATGGAGTGTGATGAAACAACTTATTTTAAAAGAAATTGATGATTTAATCATCGATTCTCTTGGAATTGTTGCTTTCATATCGTTTTTCGTAGGTGGAGTTGTTGCCATACAAACTGCTTTAAATTTAACCAATCCATTAATACCTAAATACTTAATAGGTTTTGCTACAAGGCAATCGGTTATTTTAGAATTTGCACCAACATTTATTTCGGTAATTATGGCTGGAAAAATGGGTTCTTTTATTACTTCAAGCATAGGAACAATGCGCGTTACAGAACAAATTGATGCTTTAGAAGTTATGGGAGTTAACTCTTTAAATTATTTAGTTTTCCCAAAAATAATAGCACTTTTATTATATCCTTTTGCAATAGGTTTGAGTATGTTTTTAGGTGTTGTAGGTGGTTATATTGCTGGTGTTTACGGTGGTTTTACCTCTAGTTCAGAATTCATACAAGGAATTCAAACCGAATTTATCCCTTTTCATATTACTTATGCCTTTATTAAAACTATTGTATTTGCTATGATACTTGCAACAATTCCTTCTTTTCATGGCTTTTACATGAAAGGTGGTGCGCTTGAAGTAGGAAAAGCAAGTACAGTTGCTTTTGTTTGGACATCGGTAGTGATTATTTTAATGAACTATATTTTAACACAACTCCTTTTAAGCTCATGATAGAAGTAAAGAATTTAGAAAAGACTTTTGGAAACCAAAAAGTTTTAAAAGGAATCACCACAACTTTTGATGCAGGAAAAACCAATTTAATTATTGGTCAAAGCGGTTCTGGTAAAACAGTTTTCTTAAAATCATTATTAGGCATTCACACTCCTGAAACGGGAACAATTGAGTTTGACGGTCGAATTTATTCGAATTTAACCGATGATGAAAAAAGAGAGCTTCGCACAGAAATAGGAATGGTTTTCCAAGGAAGTGCTTTATTTGACAGTATGACTGTGGAGGAAAATATAGGTTTCCCATTAAAAATGTTTTCCAAAAAAACACCTGCTGAGATAAAAGAACGGGTAAATTTTGTTATAGATAGAGTAAATCTTATTAATGCAAATGACAAAAAGCCTTCTGAAATTTCTGGTGGAATGCAAAAACGTGTAGCAATTGCCAGAGCTATTGTGAATAATCCAAAATATTTGTTTTGTGATGAACCAAACTCGGGTTTAGACCCAAAGACTGCAATAGTAATTGATAATTTAATTCAAGAAATCACTGAAGAATATAATATTACTACTGTAATTAATACCCATGACATGAATAGTGTAATGGAAATAGGTGAAAAAATTATTTTCCTAAAAAATGGATTGTTAGAATGGGAAGGATCTAAAAAAGAAATATTTAAAACTGATAATGAAGCGGTAACTGATTTTGTATATTCTTCTGAATTATTTAAAAAAGTAAGAAAAATGTATCTTGAAGAAGATGCTAGCTAATTTATTTTACTATAATTTTATCGTTTTTAAGTTTTGCTTGTAACCAATTTTGTAGTTTTTTTGTTTCTTCTATTTTCTTTTTAGTAGCAATTTTTTTATTCCATTTTATTTCAAATGTTGGAATTGTATCAGTATTTTCAAAATTGGTAACAATTGAATTAGAGTAAGCAACTTCTTCAACTTCTGCATTAAGTGCTTTGATTTCTTTGGCAATTTGATTGAAAGGAAACACAGCATTATTTTTAATGGTCAATTGGTTTTTTAAAGTAAAAATCTCTCTATCTTTTTCCAGTAAATCTGCATCTTTTTTTACCAATAATTGTTGGTTAGATAAAAATGAATTTTGAATATCATCTATTTTATTTATGGTTTCGATATTTCCTGCATCTTGAAAGACTTTAAAAGAACAACCCTCATATCCCATTTGATTCATATCTTGTTTAAACTGAGAAATTTCTTCTTTTGAAAGACTCTTACCAATAACAGCAAATTTTATCTCTTTTGTTTCATAATTAGTTTTTACATCTAAGATTAAAATACCTTTTTCAGATTTTAATTCATTAATAAGTAAATCCACTTTTTGATTAAAATCGGATTTTTGTATAACTGATAAAACATGTAGATACTTGGCAATAAAATACTTAACCCTAAAAAAGAAATAACCCTAGAAAGTAATTTTCTTCTTTTAGAATCAGCATAAGCTTCGTAAGGAAATTTTAAAAATCGAACAATTATAAAAGTGGCAGAAGCAATAAAAATAGTATTAATTGAGAACAAAAACATAGCTCCTCCAAAAAAATCCCATTTAGCAGTTGCTAAACCATAACCAGCAGTACAAAGCGGTGGCATTAAAGCCGTTGCAATTGCAACACCAGCAATTGTATTGAATAATTTATTGCGTTGACTTATTGCAATTATTAAAGACAAACCACCAGAAAGTGCAATAATAACATCCCTTACATCAGGATAGGTTCTTGCAATAATTTCACTGGTTTCATTTTGAAAAATTGGTACACTAAAAAAAAGGAATGAAGTTAATAAACTTAACACTACCATTACCGCAAAATTATTAAGTGCCTTCTTTAAAAATTCAATATTATTGATTCCTAATGCTAAACCAATACCTAAAATAGGTCCCATTAAAGGAGAAATTAACATGGCACCAATTACTACAGCAGTTGAACTTGTATTTAAACCCACAGAAGCAATTAATATTGAAAAATAAGTACCCATGCAGAAGCTCCTTTCATGTAAATCCCAGACTTTATCTCATCAATAGTAGCAGACTTATCAGAATCTCTAGAAATATCAAAAATACCAACAATAAATTGTTTTATTTGCTTTACTATTTCAGAAAAAGTTTGCTGAGAATTATTTTCCATATTTACTTCAGTTTACTAACTATACTCTTAATATCTTGCTCTTTACCTTTTGGATAAATTAACAGAGTATCTTCTTTATCTACAATAATGTAGTCATTTAAACCATCAATTACAACCAGTTTTTTACCTTCTGCTCTTATAATATTATTAGAAGCATTTTCAAGTACTACAGTAGCATTAACTATTGCATTATTATTTTGATCTTTATCCAATTTTTCATGTAAAGAACCCCAAGTTCCTAAATCATTCCAATCGAAGGTTGCTGGTAAAACAAATACATTATGGGCTTTTTCTAAAATGGCATAATCTATTGATATATTGTCAGCCTTAGCATAATTTCAGTTATAAAATCTTTCTCCTTTTTAGTATTAAGACTTTCAAATCCTTCTAAAAACAAATTATTCATTACGGGTTGAAAATGAGAAAAAGCTTCAGTAATTGCATTTGCACTCCATATAAAAATACCCCCATTCCAAAGAAAGTTTCCACTAGCTAGAAAAGCTTTAGCGGTATCATAATCTGGTTTTTCTCTAAATTGATTCACTTTTTTAATAGGTGAAGTGTCATCTTTATCAAACTCTATATATCCAAAACCAGTATTTGGGAAAGTAGGCTTAATTCCGAGAGTCATTAGAGCATTTTCAGTACTACAAAAGTCAAAACACTGTCTTAAATTTTCAGCAAAAGCGCTTTCATCTTCAATCCAATGATCACTTGGCGCTACAACCATTACCGCATTTTGATTTTGCTTTTAATCTTTAAAGAAGCATACAAAATGCAAGGAGCTGTGTTTCGCATTGCTGGTTCCAATAAAACTTGTTCTTGCTTTACAAGAGGTAATTGTTTTAATACCAAATCGTTATATCTTTCATTGGTTAAAACCAAAATATTTTCAGTAGGTATTATCTTATTTAATCTTGAAAATGTTTTTTGTATTAAAGTATGACCAGTTCCTAACATATCGTGAAACTGTTTAGGAAATCGGTTGTACTTACTGGCAAAACGAGAGCCTACTCCTCCAGCCATTATTATTGCGTAATAATTTTTGTCTTTCATATTAACTACCTCGAAAGGAATTTTTAATAATTTTAAAAATACTCAAAAATATAATGATAAAAAATAATAAAATTGAAATACTATGAATTACTGTAAAAAAAGTAATAACCTATTTGTATAAAAATAATCGTCAAACAAAGGAAATTCATTCTTAGTTTGCAAAAAATCATAAGGAAAAATAATTCCTATACAAGAAACTATTGCCATTAGAATTTGAATATTCCTCGCTATTTTATTGATATTAACTTTAAATAAAGCAATTAAGTTATATACAATCCAATTTATACATAAAACCATACTAAAAATCCAATACAAATGTTTATAGGCTATAACATAGTAAGTATCATGAATATTTATATCTAAAGTATTGTCTTGTTTAAAAGGCATAAAAAAACCTAGAATTAAAAACAAAATTGAAACTACTAAATAAAAATGGTAAGACTTATCTTTTAGTATTTTTAAATTCATAAATAGTTTAAAACTAAAATTAACTTGGCACTAATTCAACTTCAGCATTTGGTTGGAATAAAAAAACGCGTCCTGTTTGCAGTTCGATGCATTCGTATCGTTTAACACGCAAAGCTATTTTTTTAAAAACCCTACCATTGTGAATTCTAAAATGAGCACCATAAGGTAATTCAAAGATATAATTTTTATCGGATTCTTTTTCATCATATTGCTTTAATGCTAATGATAAAGTAGCATCTGTATCACTACTTGCTTTTGGATTTTTAAAATGTCTAGCTAAAAGTGGTAATAATTGATTTGGAAAAATTTCAGGTCTAATAAATGGCAACATTAATTGTCTAAACGTCAATTTCCATTCTTCTCCATGTGGTTTTATATATCTTCCGTATCTCTCAAAAGCTACTAAATGCGCGATTTCATGAATCAATGTAATTATAAATCGATATTTATTCAAATTAGCATTAACTGTAATAAGATGATACCCTTTTTCGTCTTTTCTATAATCTCCATGACGCGTTACACGTTCATTTACAATTTTTAAATGTACATGATTCGCTTTGATTAATTCAAAACAAGGTTGAACCGCATGTTCTGGAAGATATTTTTGTAGAACGTTACTCAAAATTATGGAGTTGAAGAAGAAACTTGCAATACTTTGCCATTGTAAAACTTATTTCCTGTCAATGCAAAATTATAAATATAATTTGCCATTTCTTTAGCTGAAAGTGGAGCTTCATATCCAGGAAAAGCTTCTTGTAGCATTTCTGTATTAACTGCTCCAAGAGCCAAAACATTAAAAGCAATTCCTTTTTCTTTGTATTCTTCTGCTAAGACTTCAGAAAGTGTAATTACTGCTCCTTTACTAGAACTATAGGCAACTAAACCTGGAAATTTCATACTGCCTTGAATGCCTCCCATTGAGCTAATAGTAACTGAGTGACTGCCATTTTGCATAAATGGAATACAAATTTGGGTTAATTGAGCAACTGCAAAAACATTTACTTTATAGACTTGTTCAAAATCTTCCATGGTTATTTGTTCAAATGGTTTATTTATCAATGCACCTGCGTTATTAATTAAAATATCGACTTTTTTCAATGACTGATTAATTAATTTATCGACTTGAGCCAATTGTTTTTCATCAGAAATATCTATTGGTAAACAAGTAATGTTTTTATGTTCAATTAACGCTTTTTGAGTTTTTCTTGAAATCGCTAGTACTTGATGTCCTTCATTTGCAAATTGCAATGCTAATTCGTAACCAATTCCTCTTGAAGTTCCTGTAATGATGATGTTTTTCATCTAATTATTTTTCGTAAAAATAAGCATAAAAAAAATCCTGAAAAAATTAATGTAATTGCTTTTTAATAAAGTAAAGTAAAACTCTTTTTTAGACTAAAAAATCACATGTATATTCAAATAAATAAAATTTATGTTAAAAAAAAACACTAAATACAAAAAAAGATAGATTAAAATCATAATTGCTATTTTTAACAAATTATCACTAATAAAGAACATTTTAAACATTTTATTTAGTATTTTTAGCTAAACAATAGCTTTTTTATTGTAAAAATTAAATATTTTAAAATAAATGACAAACCCATTTTCTAGTCTGATACACAAAAGTTGGGATGAAATGTTTTCTAGTGAAGGAGTGAGAGAATCCTATAAAGAAGTATTTCAAACATTACAAAGTCTTAGTGTTGCTAAACTAACAGAAAAACAGAGACAAGCTTCAGAAATGTTCATGAATCAAGGTATCACATTTACAGTTTATAGTGATGAAGACGAAGGTATTGAACGCATTTTCCCATTTGATATTATTCCAAGAATTATAACAAAGAATGATTGGCTTCATGTAGAATCTGGTATTAAACAAAGATTAAAAGCTTTAAATTTGTTTTTGGAGGACATTTACAATGAACAAAACATCATTAAAGATGAAATAATTCCCGCAGCATTAATAGCTTCCTGTCCAGATTATATTCAAGAAGCTCATGGTATTAAATTACCTCACAATATCCATGTTCATATTGCTGGCATTGACTTAATTAGAGGTGATGAAGGAGCGTTTTATGTTTTAGAAGACAATTTAAGATTTTCCAAGTGGTGTAAGTTACATGCTTGAAAATAGAGAAATAACAAAACGGATTTTTCCTGAAATGTTTAGAAGCAATAATGTTGATATGGTGGTGAATTATCCCATGATATTTCATAATATATTAGTATCTCTTTCTCCACGTGCTATTCCAAATCCTAATGTAGTATTGCTTACGCCTGGAATTTATAATTCGGCTTATTATGAACATGCTTTCTTGGCTAAACAAATGGGAGTTCCTCTTGTTGAAGGAAGAGACTTATTAGTGAACAACAATAAAGTGTATATGAAAACCACTGCTGGATTACAACAAGTAGATGTAATTTACAGAAGATTAGATGACGAGTACTTAGATCCTTTAGTTTTTAAACCGAATAGTACTTTAGGTGTTCCAGGACTTATTGCAGCTTACAAGTTAGGAAATGTTGCCTTAGTTAATGCAGTAGGAAATGGAGTTGCCGATGATAAAGCTGTGTATGCTTATGTACCAAAAATGATAAAATATTATCTAAATGAAGAGCCTATTCTAAAAAATGTTCCTACATATCAAATGGAAAATGAAGAAGAAAGAGAATATGTATTTGCAAATATGGAAAAAATGGTCATTAAGGAAACCAATCAAAGTGGTGGTTATGGAATGATTATGGGAAACAAAGCCTCTCAAGAAGAACTGGAAAATGGAAAAATTGCTATCACTAAAAATCCTAGAAATTTTATTGCACAACCTATAATACAATTAAGCACCGTTCCCTGTTTTATAGATGGAGAACTTAAATTACGTCACGTAGATTTAAGACCTTATGCATTATGTGGACCAAAAGGAGTTGAAATTGTACCCGGTGGATTAACTAGAGTAGCTCTTAAAGAAGGTTCGCTAGTTGTAAATTCCTCACAAGGTGGTGGCAGTAAAGATACATGGGTTTTAAAATAATTACTGTACTAACTAATATTCAAAACAAAATTTAATGGAAGTAAATTTACTTAGCCGTGTTGCCGATGGCATATATTGGCTTAATAGATATATGGAGCGAACAGATGGAATGTTACTTACGCTTCAAACATTATACACTATGTCATTTGACAAAGAAACTGACGATTATCAAGGTTATAAACCTTTATTAGAATACTATACCTATTTATCTTCAGATGAAATCAAAGAAGTACAATTTAAAACTGATTTTGTTTTAAAATATATTATTTGTGATGTTAAAAATGTAAATTCAGCAAAAAATTTAATTACAAAAGCAAGGGAAAATGCAAGAGGTGCTCAAGATAAAATTACTAAAGAATTATGGGAACACATAAACTCAATGTATCATTATATTAATGATCCTGATTTGTCTAGAAAACTGGAAACTTCTGAAGCTGGCAGTGTTTTATCTAAAATTAAAAAAGATTTCTTGCTTTATGCTGGTATTTTTGAAGTAACAATGCCTAGAGGATTAGGTTGGTGCTTTTCAAATATTGGAAAAAATATTGAACGTTGTTTACAAACCATAACTCTCACTCAATCTTATTACATACCTTTGCAATATAATTTAGATGGTTTGGAAGACACTCTTTATTGGAGAAAATTACTTTTATCATTATCTGGTTATGAATTGTATTTAAAAAGCTATAGCAATATTACACACAATAGAAAAGTTGTGCATCAAGTATTATTTAATAAAGATTTTGCTCATTCAGTAATTTACACTTTATATTCTATTGAAGTTAATCTTGAAAAACTTTTTAATGATAACAATACAATTGAAGCAAAAAAAATGCGCAATCAATTTGGAAGACTAAAAAGCAGTATCGAATACACTGATTATCCGAATTTAACAAATGACCAATTAAAACTAACATTAGAAAACACTAAAGACCAATTAACTAAATTTTCTTTAGATTTTTCTAAATTATACTTTTCATACACTTAAAAATGGCAATTTTCAAAATAATACACATTACAAATTATCAATACAACTGGCCAGTAAAAGAAAGCTTAAATGAGATTCGTTTATTTCCTCATAATTTTGATAACCAAGATGTTTTACAATATCAGCTTTTGATTACAAATAACCCAGAAATAGGTTATTATAAAGATATTTATGGTAACAAAGTAGGAAATTTCAACCACTTAGAAGAACATTCAGAAATGGTTATCGAAACAAGAATGGTGGTAAGAGTTCATCATTCTCAAGAAATTCCACTTGAAGAAAATACAACTATAAACGATTTACTAATTGAAAAGAAAAAAGCGTTAGCTTATTAAAATATTCTTATCCACAAAAAATAGAAAGACAATCCGAAATTAAAACTATTTTAAATGATTTGGATTATAAAAACAAAACCATCATTACACTTGCAAGAGAATGTAATGAATATGTTTTTAAAAACTTTGTTTATACCAAAGGAATAACCAATATCAATACAACAATAGACGAAATTTTAGAATTAAAAAAAGGAGTTTGCCAAGATTTTGCAAATGTATTACTTCAAATACTTAGAACAGCAGGAATTCCTTGTCGATATGTAAGTGGTTATATTTGTCCAAATCACGAAGGTTTAAGAGGTGAAGGAGCTACTCACGCTTGGGTAGAAATTTATTCTCCCACACAAGGTTGGCTAGGAATTGATCCTACAAATAATATTTGGGTAATGGAAAATCATGTAAAATTATGCGTAGGTATTAATTTTAAAGATTGTACACCAGTTAAAGGCACTTTTAAAGGAATTGCTAAGCAAACCTTATCTGTTTCAGTTTCTATTGGTTATGAAGATGGAAGACATTTTGAAGAAATAAACAATGTCCTTATGGAAGAAATGCCTTTAGAAGTCCAAGAACAATTAGACCATATGGAGCAAATGCAACAGTAAAAAAGAATACTATTTCTTCATTTGAATTTTCCTTAGTTTCTGCATTCATCATCTTTTCTAAAACTGGGATGGTTTTATTAATCACATTTGTCATATGTTTGGTGTCCATTAATTCAAATTCATCATCTGGTTGGTGATAAAATTGAAAAATTTTCAAAGTCGAAAGTAGAAACTGTTTGAGCTGGAACATCGAATTCTGTATAAAAAGGATAATTATCAGAAGCTCTAAACAATTGATATTGGGTTTCAGCAGGAATGTAACCTATCATTTTTTCACCAGCATATTCATTCATTTTTTGAGCCATATTACTTTTTCCAAAACCTGTTATATACAACAACATGTCATCTCTATCCATTTTCACACCTATCATTCATAATTGAACATAAAATATAAATTCATTTTTTGCTCTTTTAATTTTTTTGCCAAATGTTTAGAACCTAGTAACCCTTTTTCTTCGGCTGAAAAAAATACAAAAAGCAAACTTCTTTTATTGGTTCTGTTTTTAGCATAATATTTCAGCACTTCAGAAACAGCAGTAGTTCCTGATGCATTATCATTAGCTCCATTTCCTATATCATCTCCATTAACCGCTTTAATTCGACCTATATGATCGTAATGAGCACCAATAATTACAAATTCACTTTTCAAATTAGGATCATTTCCTTCAATATAACCCACAAGATTATAAGCTGGTTTATCAAAATTTGAAAGTGTGTCTCTATAAGTTTTAAAATAAGGTTTTACCTCATTTTCTAATAAAATACTTTCCAAAAATGTAGCCGCTTTTTCAATGCCTTTACTTCCAGAATCCCTTCCTTCTAATTCATCTGAAGTTAGATATTTAAGTGTTTTTGCAACATTTTCTTCTTTTGCAAAACTAATTACTGTTACTGGTTCTTTTTCCTCGACAGCTAAAGGAGTTTTTGAACTTATAATTTCTTTTGAAGAACTGCAAGCAATTAATAAAAAAGCAAAAAAGATATTAAAATGTCTCATTTATTTAAATTTTAGTAAAAATAGAAAAATCCTGACAAAATCAGGATTATATTGGTATCGTTTTTTAAACTATTTAGTAATCAAAGTTTTAATTTTAATACATCTAGAATTTTACATCTATTACTATATATCAAAATGGCACAACATGAAAAAGTAATTACAGCTAATATGAACAAAGTTCCTCCATCATTTTGAACATCTATTCCTAATTTAGTTAGATGAGACATAATGGCTCCTACCATAGTTCCTAGACAAAGAATTGCCCCTAACAATGTAGTTCTTGGAATTACAATTAAAACAGAAGCAATTAATTCTACAATTCCTGAACCAATTCTTCCATAAGGTTCAATTCCAAGAGTTGAAAATATACAAACACTCTCTGGAGATGCTATAAATTTAAAGTACAAAGTTTGCGTTAAAATTGTAACTGCAATAATCTTTACAATCCATATAAAAATTGACTCTTTCATAAGTTATTTATTTTTTCCCAATTTTGATTCGCTTTCTTATAAAGATTATCTTGGTATTTGTTCCAAAGTTTTAGCGTATTGATCAAATTAGCATTATAAAAAAGATACAATTTATTATCTATAATTTTGAAAGTTTTAGGGTTAATAATTACTTTTTCTCCTGTTTTACCAATAGCATATGCACACCAACCTCCATATTGGGGTTCATATTTATCTGGATTTTTTTCGAATATTTTTTTATTATCATCAGAAGAAAAATGATATTCAATTCCTTTATAAACATATTTAATAGTAGCATTCCCTTTAACAGCTTCATTTTTGGTAAAATAGGTTATTGGATCATATCCTTGAATAGCTACTTTTTTTCTAAATTAAAAGATTGCATTCTTTAGTCTCATTCTGAGAAAAGCCAATAAATGAGAAAAGAAGAAGTAAAATAAGTGTGGATTTAGTTTGCATAATTTCTTTATTAAATTCAAACAAATATATAACAATCAACAACTTAAAAATGTTAGTTCCAAAACATAACTAAAATTAAATAAAAAATCCCGATACAATCGGGATTTAAAAAATTCATATACTATTTTTTTATGCCAACATCGTTACTGGATTTTCCATAAACGCTTTAAACGTTTGTAAGAATTGCGCACCAGTTGCACCATCGACTGTTCTGTGATCACATGCTAAAGTTACAATCATAGTGTTTCCAACAACAATTTGTCCGTTTTTAACTACTGGTTTTTCAATAATTGCTCCAACAGATAAAATTGCTGAATTAGGTTGGTTTATAATAGACGTAAAAGACTGAATACCAAACATTCCTAAATTAGAGATTGTAAAAGTACTACCTTCCATTTCTACTGGTTGTATCTTTTTTACACGTGCTCTTCCTGCCATATCTCTAACGTTTGCACCAATTTGAGTTAAACTCATTTGATCAGTAAATTTTAAAACTGGAACTACTAAACCATCTTCAACTGCAACAGCTACTCCTATGTTTACATGATGATTTAAAATCATTACATCCTCTTTCCATTGCGAATTTACTTGCGGATGTTTCTTAAGAGCCATCGCACTTGCTTTTATCACCATATCGTTAAAAGACACTTTAGTGTCTGGTAAACTATTTATCATTTCTCTAGAAGCCATAGCGTTGTCCATATCTAACTCTATAGTTAAATAATAATGAGGCGCTGTAAATTTAGATTCTGCCAAACGCTTAGCAATAACTTTTCGCATTTGCGAATTTTTGATTTCTTCTTGATATACTTCTCCAGCTGGAACAAATGGTTTTACAGTAACTACTGAAGTTGAAGATTCACTAGAAGTAGTTTGAGTAGTAGTTGAACTTGCAGCAGATGGAGTAAAATTCTCAACATCAGACTTAACAATTCTTCCATTCTCTCCAGAACCTTTTACTTGAGAAAGGTTTATCCCCTTTTCTTCTGCTATCTTTTTTGCTAATGGTGAAGCAAAAATTCTACCAGAATCATTTGTAGCTGTATTTGTAGTTTCTTGAGAAATAGCCTCTGTTTTTGGAGCTGGTTTAGCATCTTCTTTTTCAGTGTTTTCTGCTTTAGTAGGTTTTCCAGATTTGTAACTTGCAACTACATCGGAAACATCAGTACCTGCTGGTCCTAAAATAGCTAAAATTGTATCTACTGGAGCTGTTCCTCCTTCTTCAACACCTATATACAATAAAGTCCCCGCATTGAAAGATTCAAACTCCATTGTTGCTTTATCAGTTTCAATTTCTGCAAGTATATCACCTTCTGATACTTTGTCACCTACTTTTTAAGCCAAGTTGCAACTGTCCCATCAGTCATCGTATCACTTAAACGAGGCATTGTTACCACAATAACACCTTCGGGTAATGAAACTTCTTTACTGGTTGAAGATGATTCGCTTTTTTCATCAGCTTTAGCTTCTTCTACTTTAGGTTTAGTATCATTTCCTTTTAATAAAGCTGAAATATCATCTCCTTCTTTTCCTATAATTGCTAACAATGAATCTACTGGAGCAGTTCCACCTTCTTCGATTCCGATATACAATAAAGTTCCAGCATTAAAAGATTCAAATTCCATTGTTGCTTTATCTGTTTCGATTTCAGCTAAAATATCACCTTCATTAATTTTATCACCTACTTTTTTAAGCCATGTTGCCACGGTTCCTTCTGTCATTGTATCGCTTAAACGAGGCATTGTAATTACTGTTGCCATAGTGCTTATAATTTATGAGATAAAAATGGATAATCTTTTTGATCGTAAACAACATCATACATCACATTTAATTCTGGATATGGAGATTCTTCTGCAAATTTTTCACATTCGTCAACCAAATCTCTCACCCTTTGGTCGATTACATCGATTTCATCTTGAGTTGCATAATTCTTGTCTTTGATAATATCTAATACTTGTGTAATAGGGTCTATCTTTTTGTATTCTTCAACTTCCTCTTTTGTTCTATAATGTTGTGCATCAGACATAGAATGTCCTCGGTATCGATAAGTTTTCATTTCTAGGAACGTAGGTCCATCTCCACGACGTGCTCTTTCGATAGCTTCATGCATTGCTTCTGCTACTTTTATAGGATTCATAGCATCAACAGGTCCACATGGCATTTCATAACCTAAACCTAATTTCCAAATATCTGTATGATTAGCCGTTCTTTCAACAGAAGTTCCCATTGCATACCCATTATTCTCAACTATAAATACCACTGGTAACTTCCATAACATTGCCATGTTAAAAGTTTCATGTAATGAACCTTGACGAGCTGCACCATCACCAAAATAAGTCAATGTAACACCTCCTGTTTCAAAATATTTGTCTGCAAAAGCTATACCAGCACCTAAAGGAATTTGACCTCCTACAATACCATGACCTCCATAAAATCCATGTTCTTTTGAAAAAATATGCATAGAACCTCCTAGTCCTTGAGATGTTCCTGTACCTTTTCCTAATAATTCGGCCATAACTCTTCTAGGATCTACACCCATACCTATAGGCTGTACGTGATTTCTATAAGCGGTTATCATTTTATCCTTAGATATATCCATTGCATGCAATGCACCAGCTAATATTGCTTCTTGACCATTATATAAATGTAAAAAACCTCTTACTTTTTGTTGAATGTAAAGCGCAGCCAGTTTATCTTCAAACTTTCTCCAAAACTGCATTTCTTCGTACCACTTCAGGTAAACCTCTTTTGTTATTGGTTTCATTTTTTTGTTAGTTAAATTCAATTATTTAAGAAAATAAATACAATTTGCTCCTGTATAATTTACAAAAAACAAAAATAGTACATCCACTCTTATTGAAAAAATTAATTACTATCAATTTTCAAGTTTTTTGTTAGAATATAACAAAAAATCTACGAAAACGTTATAGATGATTTTTATCAAATAATAAAGGAAGTAAGTTCTTTAATGAATTAGATTTATATACTTTCCCTTTTGCTCCCATAAAAAAAATCTCGATATCATTATCTTGTTTTATCTCATACTCTGCAATAGATTGCCTACAGGAACCACAAGGAGGAATTGGCTCTTCTAATTCCCTTTCTGTTGGAGAAGCTGAAATAAATAATTTAAGAATTTTAGCTTCCGGATAATTTGCTCCAGCATAAAAAATAGCTACTCTTTCTGCACATAGACCCGATGGATAAGCTGCATTTTCTTGATTAGCTCCTTTTATCACTTTACCATTATCTAACAAAATAGCAGTTCCTACATTAAATTTTGAATAAGGAGCATACGCTTTTTTTCTAGCGGCAATAGCTTCGTTCATTATTTTTCTATTGTCTTCTTCTAATTCTCCTAAGGAATCATAAACAGAAAAGGTTGTTGTTACAGTAATTTGCTTCATAAATAAGGAAAAAAATCCAAACTCTTTTAGAATTTGGATGTTTTAAATTGTATGTTAATTATTATAATTCGTCATAACCATCACCAAAATTAAACGATAGTGAAAAACGTAAGGTATTTTCTAAAGGATTTCTAACTTTTGATGCTGAAAACAAATACGACACATCTATTTTAACTATATTATATTTGAATCCTGCTCCAAGTGTAAAAAATTTTCTCGCTCCTTTGTAGGACTTTCATGAAAATATCCAGTTCTTAATGAAAAGAGTCTTGGTAAGCATATTCAGCACCTAAAGCCCAAGTAAACTCTTTTAATTCTTCTCCAAAACCATCTGGTGCATCGCCAAAAGATTGAAAAATTCCACTTACCCAACCTGTTTTTCTATACTCTAAAATAGCATTTTGAGTTGCTATATTTGCCTCATCTTCTTCAGCTGGATCAATACTTCCACTACCATCTGAATCTACTGGCTGCACCCTAGATGGAGGTGTAGGTACTAATAATTTAGTTACTTCTGCAGTAACACCTACTTTGTTATATTCATCAAAAATAAAATCAAATCCACCACCTAAACGCATATTTGAAGGAATAAAATTTGAATTTTCTTCTAATTTATCATTATCATAATTTATTTTTGGTCCTAAATTTTGGAAATTAAATCCTCCTCTCCATCTACCATTAAAATCTTGAAAGGCTAATTCTTCAGATTGATAATACCCTGAAATATCTACTGCAAATGTTGTTGCAGCTGAAGCATCATTATTATCTGTAGCTATTCTTAAATTAGAACGAATGAACCTTCCACCTACTGACATAGAGAAACGCTCACTTAATTTTAAAGCATATGAACCATCAATTGCTAACTCGTTTGGACTTACTTGAGTTAATTGTTGTCCAACTGCATCTGTTAATTGAATGTCTCCTAAACCAAAATAACGCATTGACAATGCGAAAGCACTTCTTTCATTAAATCTATTAAAATAAGTAATTTGACCTAAAGAAATATCATTTGCTATACTTGTTAAATAAGGTGTATAACTTAAAGAAAAACCTTGGTTTTCTATGGAAAAGCATATTTTGAAGGATTGTGTTGTTGTGAAAATGCATCAGTTGAAGTTGCTACACCCATATCACCTAATGCAGCAGATCTAGCATCGGCAGCGATTTGTAAAAATGGAACTCCTGTAGTAATTACTCTATCTTGTGCAGAAAGATATTGTGTAGTTATGAATAAAGTTAATAAAGCTGCGATTTTTTTCATTCTTGACATTAATTAATTAGACAAATATAATATTTTATTATAGTATTACAAGTTTCTCAAATTTTTCGGCTCTATCTCCATTGTTTGCCGAACGGACAGTAAGTTTATAAACATAAACACCTTTTCCTATTTTATCTCCAAAATCATCTTTCCCATCCCATTTTATATCACGAGACAGAAAACCATCTGTCATTACTTGTTGATTAATTGTTCTTATTAATTTTCCAGTAATGGTTAAAATTTGAACCTGCACATCTAAAGGTTCAAAAGGTCTATTATGAGAAAACCAAAATTCTGTATAACTTACAAAAGGATTTGGATAATTTAAAACACGTTCTAAAGTAAGATTTTGATCTCCGCAAATAGCGTTGAATTGAATTTCTGAAGTAACCAAATTATTATAAACATCCCAAGCTTTAAATACTATTGTATGTAATCCTGGTTCTAAATCTCTAAATTGATATTTTACTTTACCTTTAGTAAAATCGTTATTTCAGTTTCATAGTAATCATTAAGTACGTAAGGATTAGATTCATCACCATCTAATATTGCAACTATATCATGACCAATTCCACTTGCTGTATTAATTCCGTTTTCATCTTCTAAGAAAGCTAATAATATAGGAGAACAATTTGAAATTCCACCAGAAACAAAACTTTCATCGTTCATGTATAATCTAGCGACAGGTGGAGTATTGTCTGGAGGAGCATTTACATTAACACCTCCTACAATAATATCTCTGTTATAACCTGTTTGATCTTCTAAAGTAGTATTTGTTTTTTTAGAATAAAAACTTATTTTCCCATTACCTAAAGGAATTCTAATATCTTGAGGCACTACAAAACTAAGTTCAAAAACACCATTGGTAACAGATGTATTCCCTCTAAAAATGGTTTCACCCAGAGTATTATAGTTCATTATTATTAATTGTCCTGATGAATCTCTAGTACCATCATTACCTAGAGTAGTTCTATTTAGATCTTTGTCAAATATTTGTACTGCTAAATCACCATTATAATTTGGTATCAAAACATCATTTTGATCTACAACCATTCCTTTAATTTTCATTAAACTTAAGGCTTGAAAAGTTCCATTAAATTGTGCAACTGGTGTGTCGTTAATTTCCGTTAAAATTACTTTTGGTCTTGGAATTGCCAATTTTAATGCTGGATCACCTATGTAAAAAACAACTCTTCTATTACTAGAAGTACCTGGTTGCAACTTAGATGTTCGTAAAGCTTCTGCAATTGTAGGATAAACATTAGAGTTAAAAGCATACAATCGTTCATTAAGCAAATCGTTCATTGCCAAACCAGTACTAACTCCAATTAGTCTTGTAGTAGCAATTAAGCTTATTGCTCCTCCTTCTCTATTCCAATATAGAAACTCTCCTCCAGAAGGTCTGCCAGGATCATCAAAACGTGTAAAATCGCATGTAATTGTTATAAATAAAGGATATCTGTATCTATTAAATAAATTCTGTGCATCTAATTTTTCAAACAATCTTTCTTTAGCAAAAAACTCTTCATTCCCATGACCTAAATAGTTTACAACTAATGAACCTAGTTGTATTATATCAAGAAAATCATTTTTCGCATCAGGATAAAGTTCACCACCTGCAGTAATTTGTTGAATGTATGAGTCTGTATGAATTTTTTTACGTTTACAAAAGGCTTTTGAGCAACTAAATTATCAGCTAAATTATTTAAAGCAACTTGTAAAATGGCATCACTTTGAATATCTGCATCATCGGAATATATGGTGTAACTATTTCTCCATTTACCATAAGATTCTTCTGCATGATACTCAATTACTTTGTTAACCATATCTTGTGCTTGAGCATTTGAGGAAACTAACATTCTGCCTACTGCAATATCTATATTATCTATACTATTTATCATTGGTCCTTCATCATCATCCATTAATCCATAAAAATCATCAGACATGAAAGTTGTAAATAAAGAAGCATTTGAAGTGTTATTAATCTCACCAGCATTTGGATTAAATCCATGGAATACTGGAACTATATTTGTATTATTTGAGAGTCTGCTCTTGTAATCATAAGATGCATCTCCAAACAAATTCACATACTTTATTCTATTTTCTTCTATAGAAGCATTCCAATAAACATATTTTATAAAATTACGAATAGCTGCAATATCCTGCTTCCCAGAACTAAACTCAGTATATATACTTTCTAAATCAACTACTTTAACCACAAGTCCAGAGTTATTTCTGTGAAAGTTGGCTAAAGTTTCCGCTTGATTTACTAGAAATTTTGGAGTAATAATCAAATAATCAATATCTTGAAAATCCCCTTGACTATTTCTAAAGATTGTACCTTTTAAATTTTGATTTACAACAACAGCATTAGTCTCTTTTAAAGGTAAAAAATAATCATTTGAATCTACAGCAAGGTATTTTTTCTCAACACCTAAATTGACTTTAAATGAAAAAGTTGCTTGATTATTATTAGAATAAGATTTTACATTATAAATATCAGTTACATCCCAAACTTGTTTTATAGCAGTAGCATTTGATATTGTATATTGTCCAATACCAATATTATTCTTTTCGTCATTGTTAAAAAAGAAAAACTGTTTTCCAAAACCTTGCAAATTTCGCTTCGATTTCAAAATGATATAATCTAAATAACCAATTGAAGATGGAACTCCACCATTATTATAAGTCAATCCAATAGCAATAGCTGATGAAGTAGCATTTATTGAACCATTAATTACAGTTTCATAACCTTCTACTGTTCCTGGTTGAACTGCAGGAAAAGAAATAGTACCAAGAGGCTGATTGTTTGTTCTCACCTGAAATGAAGTGAGTCCAAATGATCTTGAAGCCAAATTAATTTTTACTTGAACTGGAATTGAAAAATCTAAATTTGGAATATCAAAATTAAAAGCTTGAGTATTAGTAATGTTAAATTGTTCTCCTAACCATCTTCTTCCTACTTTACCCATATTTACCAAATCTTTTTCATAAATAAGGGTATCATCAAACTTAGTAAAATTAAAGTAGAAGTTCCAGCAGGTTCATTAGCATTAGTAATACGCTTTCCTGGACCACCAGAAGTTGTTACATAATAATAAGACTTATCGGCATATAAGTTATTATTAGTCAAAACTTTCTTTATTCCATGTATCAACACCCTCTGCATAAAAAAGTATATAATCACTATCATTAAAAACTCCATCTTCTTCACCTATAAATTGAATTGCATTTTCTGTTAAATCGTTTGGATAAAAAGTACTATTTAACAAGGGCAACATTCGACCACCATTTCCAAAAATTTTTATATTTCTTGGATCAGTATTCACATCTAAACCAAGATTTCTTAGAAAAGTTTTAGAAACATAATAAACACCAGACTTTTCAACATAAAACCGATACCAATTCCCAGTCGCTAAAACAGAATTTGTAATATTTTGAACCCCAAAAGGATTTCTAGCACTTTTAGCTTTATAATCAAAACTATAAGTTAATGAAGTAACAGCTTTATAAGAATTTCCTTCCTTTATAATTGGAGAAAAAGAAAATAAAGATACAATTTGATCTCTTGCATATCCAGATTCAATACTAGCTTTAACCGAAGAAGGAATTTTACTTTTATCTAAATCAAATAACTGTTCCTCTGAAATAGTTTTGTAAGATACATTTGTTATTTTAAGCGATTTTGGATTCACATTATTTTCAAGAAATTCTTCTTTTTTAAAAAAAATCTCTTTAGATACTATGTCTAAATTATAAAAGATTCCATCAAAACTAGGATACTTATACACTTGTTCACTATAATTATAAGTCATCCCATCATTCCACTTTAGTGAGATAACCTTTTGATTTTGTGCATGTAACACTAAACCAAATAAAAGAATGCTATAAATAATTTTCTTTATCATTATCTTTAAAACGCAATTTATTTTTAATATTACAAATAGAAATAAAATATTTAATAAATCCATGATTTATACAATAAAAAATAAAGTCTAACGTTAGTATTCTGTAATTTTAACATAAAATTAAAATATTTTAAAAAATCAAAAGTAAAAAGCTACTTTTTCAAATAATTGAACTTACAATTTTCCAATTTAGGCCTATGGAATACAAATATGATACAGGTAACTCAC
>JAAURU010000233.1 GCA_012032075.1 Flavobacterium sp. | reverse complement strand
TCTGTTTTATGGAAGTAAGTTCTCATGGGATTCATCAAAAAAGGACAGAAGGTTTGTCTTTTGTAGGTGGTATTTTACCAATTTATCTCACGATCATTTAGATTATCATAAAACATTCTCAGAATATAGAGATGTTAAAAAAGCTTTTTGATGGTTTACCAAAGTCGGCTTTTGCAATAACAAATGTTGATGATAAAAACGGAACGGTTATGTTCCAAAATACCAAGGCTAAAAAAATCACTTATGCTTTAAAATCTTATGCTGATTATAAAGCACTAATTTTGGAAAACCAATTCACAGGATTATTGCTAAAAATAAATAATCATGAAGTATGGACAAAACTAATTGGTTCTTTCAATGCCTATAATTTATTGGCAATATATGCAACAGCAATAGAATTAGGAATTGAAAAACAAGAAGCTTTGCGTTTATTGTCTTCCTTAGAAAGTGTTTCTGGAAGGTTTCAATATATCATTTCTAAAGAAAAAATAACAGCTATTGTAGATTATGCACACACTCCAGATGCATTGGAAAACGTATTAAAGACAATTGAAGATATTCGTACAAAAAACGAACAATTAATCACAGTTGTAGGTTGTGGAGGTGATAGAGATAAAACAAAAAGACCAGTAATGGCTCAAATTGCTTCTGAATTAAGTACCAAAGCCATTTTTACTTCTGATAATCCAAGAACAGAAAATCCTGTAACAATTATTGAAGAAATGGAAAAAGGAGTTGAACCCCAAAATTTTAAAAAAACAGTTTCCATTGCAGATAGAAAACAAGCTATTAAAACAGCCTGTCAAATGGCAAATCCAAATGATATTATTTTAATTGCAGGAAAGGGACACGAAACGTATCAAGAAGTAAATGGAGTTAGAAACGATTTTGACGATTTAAAAATTGTAACAGAATTATTAGAACAATTAGGAAAATAATTTAGAACAAAGAGAATAGAAAATAGAACAAAGACAATAGATTATTAAAATTTCTCAAATTTCTTAAATCTGTGATTCCAAAAAAACAATAGATACAAGATTTGGAATTTAATTTTTTTTGAATTTTAAAAAACAACAATATGCTATACTATATTTTTCAATATTTAGACAAAACATTTGATTTTCCTGGAGCAGGAGTTTTTCAATACATTACGTTTCGTTCTGCATTAGCATTTATTTTGTCTTTAGGTATAGCTACAATTTATGGTAAGAAAATTATCAACTTTCTTAGAAAACAACAAGTTGGGGAAACCGTAAGAGACTTAGGTCTTGAAGGACAAACACAAAAAGCTGGAACTCCTACAATGGGAGGGATTATCATTATTCTAGCAACATTAATCCCAGTTCTTTTATTAACAAGACTAGAAAACATATACATCATTCTATTAATAATTACCACACTTTGGATGGGAACCATTGGCTTTATAGATGATTATATTAAAATATTTAAAAAAGACAAACAAGGACTGAAAGGTATTTTTAAAGTTGTTGGTCAAGTTGGTTTAGGACTTATTGTTGGAACCGTTCTATATATTCATCCTAGTGTAACCATTAGAAAAGATACAGTTGGAGAACGAATTAAAATTGAAAATATAGATCCCACAAGCTTACATGAAAAGTCAACCGCAACAACAATTCCTTTCTTGAAAAACAATGAATTCGATTATACTGAAGTCTTGTCTTTTATGGGTGATGGATATGAAAGTTGGGCATGGTTAATTTTTATTCCAATGGTGATTTTAGTAATTACTGCAGTTTCAAATGGAGCAAATCTTACAGATGGAATTGATGGTTTAGCAGCAGGAACATCTGCTATTTCGGTATTAACATTAGGAATTTTTGCTTTTGTTTCGGGGAATCTTATTTTTTCAGATTATCTAAATATCATGTATATCCCTAATTCTGGAGAAATGACTATTTATATCGCTGCTTTTGTAGGTGCTTTAGTAGGATTTCTTTGGTATAATACTTATCCAGCTCAAGTATTTATGGGCGATACGGGTAGTTTGACTATAGGTGGAATTATTGCTGTAATTGCCATTGCTATTCGTAAAGAATTAATGATTCCTGTTTTATGTGGTGTGTTTTTAGCCGAAAATTTATCGGTTATGCTTCAAGTAAGTTATTTTAAATATACAAAGAAGAAATATGGTGAAGGAAGAAGAATTTTTTTAATGTCTCCGTTACATCATCATTATCAAAAGAAAGGATTTCATGAAAGTAAAATTGTAACAAGATTTTGGATTGTTGCAATTCTGTTGGCAATTTTCTCATTGGTTTCACTAAAATTAAGATAATATGAGACTGGTTATATTAGGAGGTGGAGAAAGCGGAGTTGGTTCAGCATTACTAGGAAAAAAGAAGGGTATGATGTTTTCGTATCTGATTTTGGTATAATAAAAGAAAATTACAAAGAAGTTCTTACTATTAATAACATTACTTGGGAAGATGAAATACATACAGAGGCACTTATTTTAAATGCCGATGTAGTTATGAAAAGTCCTGGAATTCCTGAAAAAACACCTATTGTTAAGAAGCTACTAGAATTAAACATTCCAGTTATTTCTGAAATAGAGTTTGCTTTTCCGTTTACCAATGCTAAAACAATAGGTATAACAGGAAGTAATGGAAAAACCACTACTACTTTATTAACCTATCATTTATTAAAGCAAGGTGGTTTAAATGTAGGTCTAGCAGGAAATATAGGAAAGAGTTTTGCTTGGCAAGTGGCAGAAAATAAATTTGATATTTATGTTTTAGAATTAAGTAGTTTTCAATTGGACGGAATAGTAAATTATAGACCAGATATTGCCATAATTACAAACCTAAGTCCAGATCATTTAGATAGATATAATTATGATTATAATTTATACATAGCATCAAAATTTAGAATAACAAAGAATCAAACAGAAACCGACACTTTAATTGTAGACGGTGATGATGTCGAAATAAAAAAATGGTTTCAAAATAATAAAACAAAAGCAACAACAATTCCTTTTTCACTTCAAAATGAAATAATAGAAGGAGGAATATATACAGAAGAAAAAAACTTTATCAGTACAATTAATAATGACCTATTTACCATGCCAATCAACGAATTAGCTTTAGAAGGAAAACACAACCTAAAAAATGCAATGGCTGCAACAGCTGTTGCGCAGTTAATGAAAATTAGAAAACAAACTATTAGAGAGAGTTTGAGTAATTTTCAGGGTGCTGAACACCGTTTAGAGAAGGTTTTGAAAATCCAAAACGTACAGTATATCAACGATTCTAAAGCAACAAATGTAAATGCTACTTTTTTTGCATTAGATAGTATGACAACACCAACAGTGTGGATAGTTGGTGGAGTAGATAAGGGAAATGATTATGACGAATTAATGTCATTAGTAAGAGAAAAAGTAAAAGGAATCATTTGTTTAGGAGTAGATAATGAAAAGTTATTCAACACATTTAATGGTGTAGTAGATGTAATGATTGAAACTACATCGATGGTTGAAGCCGTTAAAATAGCACAAAAAATGGCAGAAAAAGGAGATACTGTTTTATTATCACCTTGTTGTGCGAGTTTTGATTTATTTGAAAATTATGAAGATAGAGGAAGACAATTTAAAAATGCTGTACATAATTTATAAGTAAAATGAATGCATTAGTAGCAAAAATGAGAGGTGATAAGGTAATTTGGGCAATAGTTTTTCTATTGGCTTTAGTTTCCTTTTTGCCTGTTTATAGCGCTAGTACAAATTTGGTTTATGTAATAGGAAAAGGTTCTACATTAGGATATTTAGTAAAACATTTAGGGCATTTATTTTTAGGTTTTGCTATTATCTACTTTGTACACAAAGTGCCTTATCATTATTTTAGGGCTTTGTCTATTTTTGGTATTCCGTTAGTTATTGTGCTATTACTTTATACACTTTACCAGGGAACTACTATAGGTGGTGCAAATGCAAGTAGATGGATTCAAATTCCTTTTGTAGGGGTTAGTTTTCAAACTTCAACATTAGCATTTACAGTGTTAATGGTTTATGTAGCTAGGTATTTAGCAAAAGTAAGTGACAAAGAATATTCTTTTAAAGAGTCTTTATTAGAACTATGGTTGCCAGTTTTTGCTGTATTAGTTTTAATATTGCCAAGTAACTTTTCCACTACAGCTTTAATATTTTCAATGGTATGTATGTTAATATTTATTGGACACTATCCTCTAAAATATTTAGCAACAGTAATTGGAATGGGAATAGCGTCTTTATTATTATTTATTTTAATGGCAAAAGCGTTTCCTCAAAATAAATTATTCAGTAGGGTTAATACTTGGGGAAATAGAATTGAACGATTTGTAGATGATAAACCAACAGATGACGATTACCAAATAGAAAAAGCAAAAATTGCAATTGCATCTGGAAGAATATACGGACTTGGACCTGGCAGAAGTGTTCAAAAGAACTTTTTACCACAATCTTCTTCCGATTTTATTTTGCTATAATAGTAGAAGAATATGGAATAATTGGAGCACTTGGAATTATGTTCTTGTATCTATTATTGTTTTTTAGGTTTTATAATAAACAGCTCAAAAAGCTCCTTCATTATTTGGAAAACTACTCATTATAGGTTTAGGTTTTCCAATTGTATTCCAAGCCTTAATCAACATGGCAGTTGCAGTAGAATTGTTACCTGTAACTGGACAAACTTTGCCACTAATTAGTAGTGGAGGAACATCAATTTGGATGACTTGTTTGGCTATTGGTGTGATTTTAAGTGTAACTAAAAAAGAAGAAGAAGTTGCTTTAGATGAAGAGGAGAAAACAAAAAGAGAACAAGCCTTACAAAAAATAATAGATAGACAAATAGAATTAGATGACTTAATTCAAAACGAATCAGTTGAAAAAGAGTCAAAGAATCCTTTAGAACCGATATTGAACCAATAAAATGGAAAAAAAGTTGAAATTTATAATTAGTGGTGGTGGAACTGGTGGACACATCTATCCAGCAATTGCTATTGCAAATGAGATAAAATATCGTTATCACGATGCCGAATTTCTTTTTGTAGGTGCTAAAGATAAAATGGAAATGCAAAAAGTGCCACAAGCTGGTTATCCTATAAAAGGATTATGGATTTCGGGTATTCAAAGAAAAATTACAATTAAGAACCTATTGTTTCCTTTTAAGTTAGCTTCCAGTTTGTTAAACTCGTATCGTTTAATTAAAAAGTTTAAGCCCGATGTGGTTATAGGAACTGGTGGATTTGCAAGTGGAGCCGTTCTAAAAGTAGCTTCACGATTAAAAATCCCAACAGTGATTCAAGAGCAAAACTCTTATCCTGGAATTACTAATAAATTACTGGCTAAAAATGCAAATGTAATTTGTGTTGCTTATGAAGGATTAGAAAAGTTCTTTCCAAAAGAAAAGATAAAATTTACAGGTAATCCAGTACGTCAAGATTTATTAAATATTGATGATAAAAGATTGCAGGGCTTGACTTATTTTGAATTAGATACTTCAAAAAGAACGTTATTAGTCTTAGGTGGAAGTTTAGGAGCAAGAAGGATAAACCAATTAATAGCAAATGAAATTGATTTTCTGTTAGAATTAGGTGTCCAAATTATATGGCAATGTGGAAAATTATATTTTGACGAATACAGTCATTACAATAAAAAAGAAAACGTTCATGTCTTTGCTTTTATAGATAAAATGGATTTTGCTTATACTGCAGCCGATGTTATTATTTCACGTTCTGGTGCTTCATCAGTTTCAGAATTATGTATTGTAGGAAAACCAACCATTTTTATTCCGTCTCCAAATGTTTCAGAAGATCATCAAACAAAAAACGCTCAATCCATAGCCGATAAAAAAGCTGCAATTATTATTAAAGAAAAAGAGTTAGAACAAGATTTTAAAAATGTTTTTGCCGATTTGATTTCTAATGACCAAAAACAACAAAAATTGAGTAAAAAAATATATAAACTAGCATTGCCAAACGCAACACACGAAATTGTGAATGAAATTGAGAAGTTGTTGTGATGATGGAAGCGGGATGCAGGAAAGATGGAAGATGGATGCAGGAAGCTGGAAGCGGGATGCAGGAAGATGGATGCGGAATGACCATACGCAAGGAAAAGAAGTACGAACCGGTGACAGTGCCGTTCGCGGCTACTCCC
>JAAURU010000232.1 GCA_012032075.1 Flavobacterium sp. | reverse complement strand
GTTTTTTAGAAAAAGTATTAACAATTTAGTTTTGTATAAAAATTTAATATAATTTATGATAATAAATACAGATATAATAATTTAAAACTAAAATTTTTATAGATATTGTATTTTTAAGTATTTATTAATAACTGTAACCCAATATTAACCAAAATTCTAACCTTATGAAAAAATGTTTTTCTTTATATGCAATCGTTTGCACTTCGCTAGTTGTTATTAGTTGTTCAACTGATAATATGGAAATTGAGCCAACTAATACTCAAATAATTGAAGACAATACACTTAATTCTGAAAGAATAAGTAGTAATAATACAGTATCATTTACCACTTCTAATCAATCAATAAATTCTGAAACAACCGCTGAAACTATTTTTAATAATGATATAAGTGGTTGGGACAATAATGTGGCTAGCATTTCAAGTAACACACTAAAAATTGCTTTACAAGAAGCAGCAGGAACTACTGGAGCTATGGAATGTAGAATAGATGTGTCAGATAATGCAAAATATGAATTGGTTTTTGATGTAAAATTTGCAACAGGATTTGATTTTTCTAAAGGAGGAAAAAGTTGGATTTGGTTTTGCAATTGGTGATGGAGTAACTGGTGGTAGAAATACTGAAGCAACTGTTGATAATAAAGGAGGAAGTTTTAGAGTAATGTGGAGAACTGATAATGGTGGAGCTCCTTATTTTCATCCTTATGTTTACTATAAAGACATGACGGGTCAGTATGGTACTGATTTTCAGTCTAGTAGATATAATAATATAGTTGCTAATCAATGGTATAGAATACGATTAACAATAAATGTGAATACTGGTTCTACCAGTACAAATGGAGTTGGAAAAATGGAAGTTAGTACAAATGGGGGAACATCATATACTACAGTTTGGAATAAAACAAATATCCGTTGGTCTGGAGCAACAACTACAAACTTAAAAGTAAAAACACTTTACTTTAGTACTTTTAGAGGAGGAAGCGATAGCACATGGAATGGAAGTAATGGTACACAAGATATATTCTTTGATAATTTAAGCTGGAAAACGTTGTAAATTTTGAATTAGTTATACAACTAAAAACTGCCTAGAAATAGGCAGTTTTTTTTTGATTCTTTCTAAAAGTATTAAACTTATTTTTTAATAAAGTATTTGGTTTCTTTAAAAGTGCCATCTGAATCGGTAATTTTAAGTAAATAATTACCAGATGTTAAATTACTTATATTAATTGAATTGTTTACTATAATAGCATTACTATAATACACTTGCTTACCTAGTAAATCATAAATTGTTATGGAATGTTTTCCAATGTCGCTATTGATATTGTAAGATAGTATTTCACTAGCTGGATTAGGATAAATAACTAATTTTTCTATAATATTTTCAGTTGTTTCATCACTTGTTTCATTACTTGCAAATCTTCCAGCTGTAGTTGTTGACCAACTGAATGCTTCCCAACCCGAAACGGTGTCTCTATTACAATTCATTCCAGTTGCTGAACCACCTTCTGAACTTACAAATTTTCCATTAAAACCTTTTAATGCGACTTGACCATTAATTTCAACCCATTCAAAGGCTTCCCATCCACCAATTGCACTGCTATTACAAGTCATTCTGGCAGTTCCATTTTGAGAATTTACATATTTATTGTTGTTGCCTTTTAAGGCAACTTTTCCATCACCAGCATTAATTATGGTAAATTTTTCCCAACTTCCTACACTTGTTCTATTAGCTGTAATAGGACCCACTCCATTGTTTGAAGTCACATATTTATTATTATTTTTAAGCCAAATGACTTGATTTATTGGTTTTGAAGGAATTAGTAAACTTTGTAGCGCATTTTTGTAGGTACAATTGGTAAACTTTATATTTTCAATTAAATCATTTAACCAAGATTCTGTATTTGTAACTGACGGTTTTGAACCACCATTTCGTAGATAATTGGTAATAGTATCCCATCCTGAGGTAGTGTTAAAGGAATAAATGGATCGGTCTGTATCTTGTCTTTTCCAAGCCCAAAATGCCCAACCTACGTTTTGTCCATCATAATCGGTTCTGGCAGCATTTACCCAATTGCTTGTGTTTTCCCCAAATTCTCCAACCCATAAGGGAATATTTAAATCATTCGCTTGTCCTTTTATTATATCTAATTGAGGATTTGGATTTGCTTCATTTTGTGCACCATAATAGTGATTAGAAAATACTAATTTAGAATCCCATTTTTCTAACATATCATAAAAATCACTAGAATAATAGTTTCCTTCGGCAAAAATTAAATGATTAGAATCTACTGCTCTTATTTCAGAAGTCATTTCTTTATACGCTTGTTTCAATTTATATTTTTCAGATTGTACATCTAAAAATGGTTCATTTAGTAAATCATAACCAGCAATCCATTCATTTCCAATGTAATTTTTATAGCGATTTGCAATATGTCTCCAAACTTTTTTTGCAATGTTTACATTTGCCCAATTGTTTCCCCAAAAGTTTACTGAGATACCAGGATTATCAGAATGATGTTCAGGATTTTGATAACCAGGTGCTGCATGCATACAAAAAACAACATAAACTCCATTTGCTTTTGCCCAGCCAACAGCTTTGTCTAGCCAAACGAAACCATCATTTTTTACAGCTCCAGTTGAACTATTCCAAAACATGTTATAATGATATGGAATTCGAACCACATTGTAGCCTAATTTTTTTACTTCTAGCAAAGTCGGAATTTGTAATGTAATTATCTCTCCAGCTAGTTTCAAAAGCTCTTATTTTGGTTTCACTATTACCTAATAAATTTTTTAAACCTGCTCTAATCTGAGAATTTGATTTGATTCCATCTTTATCTAAATTCATCATATAGCCTTCCCATAGTAACCAATTTCCAAAATTGACACCTCTTAAAGTGATAGGATTTCCGTCTTTTAATATTTGACTTCCAGATGAAGATACTGTTAATCTCTGTGAAAATCCAAACTGGAATGTTAACTGTAATAAAAAGCAACCAGCAGTACTATGTTATTAATCTTGATTTTTTTCATGAATTTAATTTTTAAAGGTTAATGCATTATTTTACTATATCGATTTCGTAATTCGGTTATTTTTTTTGGTTATTTTTTTATAATTTTTTTAAGCAGAATATTTCCGTCATTTTCAATTTTAACGATATAGACTCCTTTTTCAAGGATGATATATCAATTGCTTCATTATTCATAGTATCTAAACGTATTCCTGCTTCTATAATTTTTTCTCCAGTGATAGCACATAAGACAATTTTACCGTTTTGATTTATTTTTGAAGAGATGATTAAAGTATTGTTATCGGGATTTAGGAAGACGGTAATGTTTTCATTTTCAATTGAACTATTGTCATTTATTATCTCCTTATTTGCAGTACTTTCTACTTGAATAAATTGCCATTGTTGGTTTAAGTTATTACTATAATCCCAAACCTGAATATTGGCACCATTTACTGTTGATACACCTTCAACATCGAGTGATTTCCCAGTATTAACATTTATTATTTTATAAAATTCTCCACCCAAGCTAGTAATAGTCCACTTATATAAATTTGAATTTACTTGAGGTTTTTGAACAATTTTAACTCCATTGTTGGATGAATTGTTTTCTGGAACCAAACACATTTGTGAAGATTTTACTTTAATGTAATAGTTTCCGTTTCCTGCATCTTCAAATTTCCATCGTTGATTGTTTCCACCTCCATTAGTTATATCATATTGTTGAATTCTAGCTCCACTACTTACAGAATTATCTGCTACATCTAATCCTTTATTACTATTTCTTGAAATAATATTATAATATCCTATAAACCCAGTTTGATTATTTTCTGTTACAGTAACTGTTGTTGTAGCTGTTTGGTTTCCGTCAACTGTATTTACAGTTATAGTGGCTGTTCCTGTTGCAATTCCCGTTACAACTCCTGTATTACTTACTATTGCTACATTAGTATTACTACTGGTCCAAGTTACTGTTTTATTTGTTGCATTAGTTGGAGTGACTGTTGCTGTCAATGAGTTAGTATTACCTACATTTATAGTAGTAGTAGTAGGATTTACTGTGACACTGGTAACTGGAACAGTAGTGGATGATTTGATTTCTATACTATCTATATTGAAACTTCCACCAATGATTTCTAATCTTAGAATTTTATTATTTCCTCCAGAGAAACTAATATTGTTTACTGTAACATTTTGGAAACTATTCCATGAACCCGTATTTGGAATAGATAATGTAGTTAAAGTAGTATTATCGAGTTTAATGCCTAGCTGTTTCCCAGAGTTAGGAGTAGCAACTTTTGCTACAATACTATATGTACCAGCAGTAACATTTGTTGTATATTCTAACCATTCACCATCTGCTGTCCATCCAACAGTGAAACCATTTGTTTCACTAATTATGCTAATATCTACACCTTCATTAGTTCTATAAGCATTACCTTGATTTGAAGCATCATTATCATAATAAGCAATATTTTGACCGCCTAAATCATAATTTTCAGCTTGTATAATTCCTGGTATCGTTGCTATTTGATTATTATAAGCTTGTTGATTTTTAACAGTAATAGTTGCAGTTGCTATTTTATTTCCATCTATAGTTTTTGCTGTAATGGTAGCAGTTCCAATTGAATTTGCAGTAACAAGTCCAGATGAATTTACACTGGCAATAGTTGTATTACTTGAACTCCAAGTTACTGATTTATTTGTAGCATTACTAGGAGCAACTGTTGCGATTAATTGTGTAGTTTGTCCTGCAAAAATGCTACTTGTTATAGGAGAAACACTTACACCAGTTACTGCAATATTTTGAGTTTGTTCAGCTTGCCATACAAAAGTTACCGCAGATTTTGCAGGAATAGTATAATTAATGGCATTATTTCCATTTACTAATTTTGTATTTTGATTTGTATTTGTACTGTTGTAAGCTAAAACAGCAATAGATCCGTTTTGATTTTTAAATGCAGAAGTATAAATGGCAGTATTCGTGCTTGAAGCGTCAATGCGTAAAGCATTTGGTTTAATAAATTTAGAAACTTGACCTATAATATAATAAGCAACATTTCTAGTGTATGAACTACTGTTGTTTACAGTAATTGCTCCTAAGCAAGTAGTACAACCTCCATTCGTATAAGGACCAAAGCTAGCATTATTCGCTAAATTCCACTCGAAAACTGTTTTTGACCAATTATTTAAAGAACCTGTTACCACATTTTGCATATGCCAACCTAAGTCTCCAGAAAAGTCACCAGTTGAACTTGTAAACTGTTCAGTAAAATAAACATTCTTATTAGTAGCATTTTTAACTGTACTCATGGCTGAAATATCACCTGCATATAAATGAAAAGCAGCTCCATCCACATAAGTACTATTATTACAAACATCTATTGGATAAGCTGTATTATCACAATTATGGTCAAAAGCAATTATTTTTATGTTTCCAAAACCCGCATTTGCCATCGCTGGTCCTAAATTGTTGTTTATGAAATTCTTTTGTTCAGTTGCATTCATCAACATACTTGGATTATTATTTGGGTTTTCTGGTTCATTTTGAGGTGTAATTGCCCAAATGTTTATGCCTTGTGCTTGCATAGCTTGAAAATATTTCACAAAGTAATTAGCATAAGCAGTATAAGCACTTGTATTTAATTTTCCACCAATCCAAGAATTATTATCTTTCATCCATCGAGGAGGAGACCAAGGTGTGGATATTATTTTAATTTCAGGATTAATAAGAAGTATTTTTTTAGTATTGGAATTAAATAGGTTAAATCAGGTCCGTTTAAACTGAAATTTGTCATGTTTACATCTCCAGAAACTTCATTATAACTGTAATTTGACGAACTCAAATCGGAAGCGGCAATACTTATTCGTAAAGCTGAAATTCCAAGTCCAGTTGTTGGATTGAATAATTCATTTAATAGATTGCTTTGTTGTGTAGTATTCATACCACTAATAACCTCAGCACTTCCTTGCGTTAAAGTGTAACCAAAACCTTCAATACTTTGAAAAGTAGCATTTTGATTTAGGGTAATTGTTGCTGAATTTGTCCCAGAATTTGTTCCAAAACTAATGTTTGGTTCTTGCGACAATAATTTTGTTTGATCTCCTTTTGTAAGCCATGGAGTTACCGTTTGAGCATATTGTAATT
>JAAURU010000231.1 GCA_012032075.1 Flavobacterium sp. | reverse complement strand
CCCTGTCCTTTTGATGCTTACTTTTTCTTGCTTTGTAAAAGACGTTGGTTAAACGAATTAAAAAAATCTTCCAATAAAGAGGTAACATTAAAAGATGATAATGTATCTAAAGATGAATCACTTCAAGAAATGCTATTTCAAACCGAAGTTTTTACAGAGAAACAAGCCTTATTTGAACAAATGTTTCAAAAATTAGGAACAAAATGTCAAGAGGTTTTAAAATTAAGTTTTGTAACTAAAACTATGGAAGAAGTAGCAGCAAAGTTGAATGTGTCTTATGCTTATGTGAGAAAAAAGAAATCACTATGTACAGGACAATTAACCGAATTGATTCAGCAATCGTCCCAATATGAATCTATAAAAAATTTGTAAGATGAAAGAAGATATGTACATCGCTTTTGAAAATTATTTGCAAAACGAAATGACTGTAGAAGAGCAAAATAATTTTGAAAGCCAACTTCAAAATGATGCTGATTTTAAAGAAAAGTTTGAATTATATAAGCAAACCGCACAGTTTTTAGAAACCAAATTTTCTAAAGAAACAGAAGTTTTTAAATCCAATTTGAAATCAATATCTAAAGAGTATGTTTCTAAAGAAGTTAATTTAGGTAAGCCCAAAGTTATTCCGTTATTTTCAAAATGGTATGCTGTTGCAGCGACAGTAGTTATTTTTATATCGGTTTGGTTTTTTATGCAAAATTCAACTCCAGAATATGGAAATTATAACCAACATGAAAAGGCTCATTTTACAGAAAGAAGTGAAGTAAATGAAAATTTAAAACTTGCTCAAGAGGCTTTTAATGCTAAAGAGTATGAGAAAGCACTTGGTTTTTTTGAAAGTATTAGTAAAGAAAATTTATCAGAAGAAGGAAATTTATTTTATGCTATTTCATTATTAGAGACGAATCAATATGAGAAATCGGAAGCTATTTTAGAAAATTTAAAAGATGGAAATTCGGTTTATAAAGAAAAAGCCATTTGGTATTTAGGCTTATCAAAACTGAAACAAAAAAAGTATGAGGAATGTAAAACTATTTTAGAGACTTTATCTAACAATGCTGAGGATTATGATAAGGCACAACAGATAATTAAGAAATTATAAGAAATAAAAAGAGAAAAACAAAAAGCTACTGAACATTCAGTGGCTTTTTTAGTTTAAAACCAATAAAGGTTTTATTTTTGCACTCTAAATAATAAGTTTTGAATAATTTACTAAATCTAACCGATACACATACTCACTTATACAGCGAAGAATTTGACCATGATAGAAATGAAATGATTGAAAGAGCCATCAAGAATGGTGTTTCACGTTTTTTTGTTCCATCAATAGATTCAAGTTGCACACAAAAAATGTATGATTTGGAAGAGCAGTATCCAGATAATATTTTTTTAATGATGGGTTTGCATCCTACTTATGTAAAGGAAAATTATTTAGAAGAATTAGCACATGTAGAAAAAGAATTGGCTTCAAAAAAGTTTTATGCTGTGGGTGAAATTGGTGTCGATTTGTATTGGGACAAAACCTTTTTAAAAGAACAACAACAGGCTTTCCAATACCAAATTCAATTGGCTAAAAAATACAAACTAGCCATCAATATTCATTGTCGTGATGCGTTTGATGAAGTTTTTGAAGTCTTAGAAGGTGAAAAAGCAACCGATTTATTTGGAATTTTTCATTGTTTCACTGGAGATTTTGATCAAGCCCAAAAAGCGATATCCTTAGGAATGAAATTAGGAATTGGAGGAGTGGCAACTTTTAAAAACGGAAAAATTGACCAATTCTTAAATGAAGTTGACTTAAAACACATCGTTTTAGAAACCGATGCTCCTTATTTAGCACCAGTTCCCTATCGAGGTAAACGCAATGAAAGTAGTTATACATTACTGGTTGCCCAAAAGTTAGCCGAAATTTACCAACTTTCAGTAAAAGAAATTGCAAATATTACCACCGCTAATTCAAAAGCAATTTTCGGAATTTAACTTGAATTTTACTATCATTTCCTATTTTTTTCGTTCTTTTGTGTATTGATTTTTAAGATTATGTCAAAATTCGATAGCATACGACCTTATTACGACTCAGAAGTAAATGAAGCTTTACGTTCCTCATTAAATCATCCTATGATGAAAGCAATGATGCATTTTACTTTTCCCGATGTTGATGAAGAAGTTTGGAAAGAACAATTGAAAAAAACACATTCCATTAGGGATTTCCAAATCAATTTTGTGTATCAATCCATACAAAAAGTATTGGAAAAATCTTCAGAAGGATTAACGACTTCAGGTTTTGAAAAATTAGAAAAAAATACTTCTTATTTATTTATATCCAATCATAGAGATATTATTTTAGATACATCTTTACTTAATGTTTCCTTGTTCGATTATGGTTTAGTAATGACTGCTTCTGCCATTGGTGACAACCTTGTAAAAAAGGATTTTGTATCGAAATTGTCTAAATTAAATCGAAATTTTTTAGTACAACGTGGTTTAACACCAAGAGAACTTCTACAAAGTTCAAAATTAATGTCGGAATACATTTATCATCTTTTATCAAAAGAAAATCGTTCTGTTTGGATTGCCCAAAGAGAAGGTCGTACTAAAGATGGTAACGATGCTACTCATCAAGGTGTTTTGAAAATGGTTGCTATGGCTTCCGACGAAAATAATCCAATGGATTTTTTCAAAAAATTAAAAGTTGTTCCTGTTTCGATTTCTTATGAATATGACCCAACCGATTCTTTAAAAATGCCTCAATTATTGGCTCAAGCCAAAGACGAAGTATATATTAAAGAAAAAAATGAGGATTTTATTACCTTATTAAGTGGGATTATTGGTCAGAAAAAAAGAATTCATATACATGTGGGTGATATTATTGATAAGGAATTAGATATTATAAAAACCAATAATGATAATACTAATAAGCAAATTCAGGCTTTAGCAAGTGTAATTGACGATTCCATTTTGGTTAATTATAAATTATGGCCAACAAATTATATTGCTTACGATATCTTAAATGATACCCAAAAATTTGAAAAACACTATACTATTGAAGAAAAACAATTGTTTCAAAGACGTTTTGAAATGCGTATAGATACTGAGAACGATACTTTGAGAGAAGGTTTTTTAGCTATGTATGCTAATCCAGTAGTCAATAAAATGAAATATCAAAATGCAAAATAAACCCAATATTTTACTTATTTATACTGGTGGAACCATAGGAATGGTTAAAAATTTTGCAACAGGTGCTTTAAAAGCTTTTAATTTTAAAAAATTACTCAATAAAATTCCTGAAATAAAGCTGTTAGATTGTGATATAGATACTATTTCATTTGATAATCCTATTGATTCTTCTAATATGAATGTGCTTTATTGGCAGCAAATAGCCACAATTATAGAAGAAAATTTCACAAAATTTGATGGATTTGTGGTTTTGCACGGCTCTGATACTATGTCTTACAGTGCTTCAGCCTTAAGTTTTATGTTGGAAAACCTCACAAAACCTGTTGTTTTTACAGGTTCTCAATTGCCTATTGGAGATTTAAGAACAGATGCTAAAGAAAATCTTATTACAGCTATTCAAATCGCTTCTTTACAAGAAAAAGGAAAGCCAGTAATACAAGAAGTATGTTTGTATTTTGAATATAAATTATATAGAGGAAATAGAACAACAAAGATAAGTGCCGAACATTTTAATGCATTTGCTTCTCCAAATTTCCCTGAATTAGCAGAATCTGGAGTGCATTTAAAGGTAAATAAAGAAATTTTGATAAAAAATTCTTTACATAAAAAATTGAAAGTCAATAAAAATTTTGATCAAAATGTAGTCATTCTGAAAGTATTTCCAGGTATTAATGAAGCGGTAGTTCAAGCTATTTTAGGTATTGAAAACCTTAAAGGAATTATATTGGAAACCTATGGTTCTGGAAATGCACCATCAGAAAAATGGTTTGTAAATAAAATAAAGGAGGCAATAAAAAATAAAATTCACGTTATCAATGTAACTCAGTGTAGTGGAGGAGCAGTGGTCATGGGACAGTATGAAACTAGTACACAGCTAAAAAAGATAGGTGTTATATCTGGAAAAGACATTACAACTGAGGCTGCTATAACAAAATTAATGTACTTATTAGGTCAAAAAGTAACTCATAATGTGTTCAAAACGATTTTTGAAACCAGTTTAAGAGGGGAATTATTGTAAAAAATAGTTCTAAAATTTTTATACCTGAGTTTTTTTACGTTATTTAGCGCCCTTGAAATGGAGTAAATTATTGGGAGAGGTGTCCGAGAGGTCGAAGGAGCATGCCTGGAAAGTATGTATGCCCCTAAAGGGCATCGAGGGTTCGAATCCCTTCCTCTCCGCAGGAATAATATATTTTTAATTTCATAAATAATTTTATACATTTAAACCCAATTAACTAATTAATTAAATTAAGAACAAAAGCGATGAAAAGATTATTTTCTATTTTAGCAATCACAGGGCTTATGACTTTTGGTAACATTCAAGCTCAAGAGCCTACTACTGACACAACTTCAACTGAACAAGTTCAAGAAGAAGTGGTAAACGAAGAGGCTTCAACTGATGATGAAGCGGCAGTTGTTGAAGAACCTGCTTCAACAGAAGATGAAGCAACCTTTACACAAAAAATGAAACAACGTTTTATTGAAGGTGGTCCTGGATTTATGGGAATTGTATTAATCTGTTTGATTTTAGGATTAGCAATTGCTATCGAAAGAATTATTTATTTAAATCTTTCAACAACAAACTCAAAAAAATTAATTTCTAACGTAGAAGATGCTTTAAAATCTGGTGGTGTTGAAGCTGCAAAAGAAGTGTGTAGAAATACATCAGGTCCTGTAGCATCTATTTTCTACCAAGGTTTAGATAGACATGCACACGGTATTGATTCAGCTGAAAAAGCAGTTGTTGCTTACGGTGGTGTACAAATGGGACAATTAGAGAAAAAATGTTTCTTGGATTTCGTTATTCATCGCATTAGCACCGATGTTAGGATTCATGGGAACAGTAATTGGTATGATTGAAGCGTTTGACCAAATTCAATCTGCTGGATCTATGGAACCATCATTAGTAGCTGGAGGTATTAAAGTTGCCTTATTAACAACAGTATTTGGTCTTATAGTAGCAATGGTTTTACAAGTTTTTTATAATTACATTATAGCTAAAATTGATTCAATCGTTAACGATATGGAAGATGCATCAATTAGCTTGATAGACATTTTGTCCGATTACAGAAAATAATAATAAAAAACAATTCTTATGAATTTACATAAAATAACAAAAATTGCAATGATTATCATAGCGGTTATAAGTGCTGTTTTTTTAGGTGCGCTTATGGGATCTAGTGATGATGCTGCAAATAATAAATGGATTTCTCCTTTGATTAATTTATCATACATTGTTTTTGCAGTTTGTTTATTGATAGTGTTGATATTTGTATTAAAGAATTTATTCTCTAATAAAGAAACTTTAAAAAGAGCTTTAATATCAGTAGCACTATTTACAGGAGTACTTGTAATATCTTATCTTTTAGCAGGTAGTGGCGATGTTAAAGCTAATGGTATTCTTTATTCAGGTTCTACTACAAAGTTAGTAGGAGCAGGTTTAAACGCTTTTTATATACTTTTTATTATAGCTTTAGGCTCAATGGTATGGGCTGGATTTACTAAAATTAAAAAATAATTATGGCAAAAAGAGGAGCACCACCAGAGGTAAATGCTGGTTCCATGGCAGATATAGCTTTCCTTCTTTTAATCTTCTTCTTGGTTACAACTACCATAGGAGTTGATCAAGGAATCAATAGATTGTTGCCTAGATATGAAGAAAATCCTCCAGTGCCACCTATTAATGAAAGAAATATTTTGAGAGTGCTTGTAAATAAAGACAATCAAATATTAGTTAATGAGGTGCCAATGGAGATAGAACAATTAAGAGAAACAGCTATTGCTTTTTTAGAAAACAATGGTCAAGGAACTTGTTCTTATTGTGAAGGAAAAAAAGATCCTAATTCTTCAGATAGTCCAGAAGACGCTGTAATATCTTTAATGAATGATGGACAAACTTCTTATGAAACGTATATTACGGTTCAAAATGAATTAGTCGCAGCTTATTATTTTTTAAGAGATAGAGAAAGTATAAAAAGATATGGGAAAAAATATACTGAGATAGAGTATGTTGCTAATGATCCTGCATCTAAAGCGGTT
>JAAURU010000230.1 GCA_012032075.1 Flavobacterium sp. | reverse complement strand
CATCAAAAAAAGTGTATTTTGGTCTAAAAATACCCTGACAAGTATCGCATTTGTAATATAAATGATTTGGCTTTTCACAAAAAACCGTCGCTGTTGAGTTACATAGTAGACAAAATTCTTGTTTCATTATTTTGTATAAGTTTCCGTAAGTTCAAGGATTTTGAAGGTTTTGGGAATAAAACGGAGTAGAATGTATCGAGAACGCTTCTTTAAAAAACAAAACTTCTCGTTACGCTTTGCACTCGAAGTGACGTTAAAAATATAACTATCTCCTATTATTTTCTTTTCGAGAAGTAAATTTCGGATGTGTTTCCACATCTTCCTCTTCTTTTTCATGACTTGTCTCGCTACTTCAATTTTATATTTCTTCCCTTTCATTTTCTCGTCTTTAATTTTGGAAAGTAAGGCTTTTACTTTGGTAAACCTAACCGCCACAAACGAAATAAAATCTTTCACTTCAATTAAACCAATATCGTCTTTTTCCAATTCTCCTTTTTGAGATAGGAAACCTACAATATCAAATTTATTCAATTTATTCTTTTTACCTCCACTGATATAAAGCGTTTGAAAAACAGGTGCTTTTGGCAACGACTTCGCATTGGAAACATCCAATCTTCGTTTACCATAATCGAAATAGTCAACTTTTTTCTCTGTTTCGTGAATGATTACGTAAGCTGTTCCGGTTGCCAACATACGAGCGGTACGACCATTTCTATGCGTAAATTCATCTTCTTTGGCTGGTAAATGATAATGAATTACATGATTCATTTCTTGAATATCTAAACCACGAGCTCCTAAATCGGTTGTGATGAGAAACAAAACACTACCATTTCTAAATTGGATTAAAGCACGTTCTCGTTCGTCTTGGTCTAAACCACCATGATAAAAAGTGGAAAGCACTCCTTTTGAAAGCAACATATCATAAATACGTTCTACCGCTTCTCTATGATTACAAAAAATAATAGCCGATTCCGAATTTAAAGAACAAATCAATTGAAAAAGGGACTCCAATTTATCCTTTGATTTTGAAAAAACAATACGAGTTTCTAAATTTTCATTTTGTTTTTTCTCTTCAATAAAGTCAACTACTGTTGGTTCAATTATTTTGGTGTATTTCGGAATTTCAACTCCAGAAGTAGCTGAAACTAATATACGTTTGTTCAATTTTGTCAACTGACCTATGATAAAAGACATTTCTTCGTGATAGCCTAGTTGTAAAGATTTATCAAATTCATCTAAAACCAAAGCTTTGACATTATCAGTGGTAAAACTTTTTCTATGTAAATGATCAACTATTCGACCAGGAGTTCCAATTAACAAAGCTGGAGGATTACTTAAATTTATTAATCTCAACATCAATAGCATGACCACCATAACACATATTTACTTTGTAATGCGTTCCCATTTTTTTCCAAACTTGTTCAATTTGCAAGCCTAGTTCGCGAGATGGTACTATAATTACTGCTTGCACTCCTTTTACATCTTCGTCAAGCAATTGGAAAATAGGCAATAAAAAAGCTAACGTTTTTCCAGAGCCTGTTGGAGATAGTAAAACAACGTTATCATCATTCAAAATAGCATTTTGGGCTACTTCTTGCATTTTATTTAGTCTTTGAATGTCAAGATTCAAAAGCACATTATGGGAAAGAGGATTTCTATTCATTTGGCAAAGATAGGGTTTGAAATTAGAAGTTAGAAATTAGAAGTTAGAAATGAGATATTTTAAGTAATTTAGAATGATTTTTTTTAAAGGAAAAAGTAGCCTTTATTTTTAAAACATTATACTAAAATTTGTTTATACTTCTATTTTAAAAAAACTTATACAAATTATATTCTTAATGATAAAACTATTTTTTTTGTAAATTCGAATCCGTAATCCTATCAAACATGAAAAAAATAATTTTACTTCTCTTAACCACTTCTTTTATCATTGCTCAAGATTTAAAAACACCTTTCGAAAAAGGAAATGGCAATCAATCGACAACGTATGAAGAATGTACTACATTTTATCATTCATTAGCAAAACAATTTAAAACCATACAAGTCGATGAAATGGGTTTAACCGATTCTGGTGAAAACTTACAAATTGTTACTTTTTCAGAAAACACAAATTTCGATTACAATCAAAATAAAGCGGTAATTTTAATTAATAATGGCATTCATCCAGGTGAACCAGATGGAATCGATGCTACAATGATGCTTTTTCGTGATTTGGCTACTGCCAAAATTAAAGCCCCTAAAAATACGATTATAGTTGCTATTCCTATTTATAATATTGGTGGAAGCTTAAATCGGAATTCTTATTCTAGAGCCAATCAAAATGGCCCTGAAGCCTATGGTTTTAGAGGAAACGCTCGAAATTTTGATTTAAACAGAGATTTCATAAAATCAAATACCCAAAATTCAAGAAGTTTTCAAGAAATTTTTCATGAAATAAATCCTGATATGTTTATTGATAATCACGTTTCTAATGGTGCCGATTATCAATATACATTTACTTGTATTGCAACTGATTACCAAAGATTAGGTGGAAAACTGGGCGAATTTTACAAAAATGAAATGCATCCAGAAATTATGGCCGATTTAAAAAAGAAAAAAATTGAAAGTACTCCTTATGTAAATGTTCATGGAGACAAACCCGATGAAGGTTTTGCTCAATTTATGGATTCTCCACGTTACGCAACAGGTTATACAACGCTTTTCAACACAATTGGTTCTGTTCCTGAAACACACATGTTAAAACCTTATAAAGAAAGAGTTAAAGTTACTTATGAATACATGGTGAGTACTATTAATTATGTGGATAAAAATTATGCAAAAATTAAAAAACTAAGACTCGATAATTTAAAAAATTATACTGTGGGTAAAAAATACACGCTACAATGGGAATTGGATTCTACAAAAGTAACTAAAATTGAGTTTAAAGGTTATAAAGCAGATTATAAAATAAGCGAAGTAACTGGTAAAAAACGTTTGTATTATGATGAAAAACAACCTTATACTAAAAAAATTCCTTTTTTATACTGATTATAAAGCCACAAAAGAAATAATTATTCCAAAATATTATATTGTACCAAAAACAGAATGGCCTATAATTGATTTACTGAAATTAAACGAAATTGAGCTAAAAAGTATTGAAAACGATACTTTAATTGAAGTTGAAAGTTATAAAATAGCCTCTTATGAAACAGTTAAAAATCCGTATGAAGGTCATTATGGTCATTTTAATACTTCTGTGACAAAAACTACAGAAAAGCTAGGATTTAAAAAAGGAGATTATTTAGTAAAAACACAACAAGCTGGTGTAAAATATTTATTAGAAACCTTAGAACCAGAAGCGGTTGATAGTTATTTTAATTGGAACTTTTTCGATGCTATTTTACAACAAAAAGAATATTTTTCGGCTTATGTTTTTGAAGATTTAGCAAAAAGTTTATTGGATAAAAATCCAAACTAAAAGCAGAATTTGATGCTAAAAAAATAACAGATGAAAAATTTCTTGAAAGCGCAGAAGCCCAATTAGATTGGATTTATAGAAATTCCGAATATTATGAAAAAACACATTTACAATATCTAATTTATAGAGTGAAGTAATGTTCAGAAGGCAGTATTCAGAAGGCGGTATTCAGAAGGCGGTATTTAGTAATCAGTAATTAAGTATTCAGAAGACAGTATTCAATAATGTTAGGCATTCAATGTTCAGAAGGCTATTACAGTGCTATGAAGATAGTTTTTAGTGTTTAATAATATTTCTATTTAATTCTAGTTTAAAACTAAATATCTTTCTTTAAGTACAAAAAAGAGGCTGTCCGAAAAGTCAGTTATCTTGTCATTTCGACCAAAGGGAGAAATCACATAGTGTTGATAATGTGACTTCTCCTGTCGTCGAAGTGACAAATTAGAGGTTGAGATATAACTTTTTGGACAGCCTCTTTTTTATAAAAAGAAGGGATGAATTATAAATAAGATTTGATTAGTTCAGCTGCTTTTTTCTGACCTCCTAATATTGCTAAATCATAAGCAGTCTGATTTTTATTATTTTTTAATTTTAAATCAGCTCCGTTATCAATCAGGAATTGAATAACTTCAATATAGCCACTTCTTGCTGCTTCCCCAACTGGAAAATCACCTTCTTTATCTATATTATTAACATTAGCACCTTTTTCAAATAAATATTTTACAATATCAATATGTCCTTTTGTTGCAGCATGAGCAAAAGGTGTAGCTCCATCCATTGCTTTTATGTCTATTTTAGCACCACTTTCAGCTAGATATTTTACAATTTCTAAGTGACCATTTCTTGCAGCTATTCTTATAGGTGTAAAACCTCTAAAACCTTTTAAATTTATATCTGCTCCATTTTCTACTAAAAGTTTTACAATATCTAAATATCCTTCTTGACATGGAAGTTCTATTGCAGTTCCTTCAGCTGGTGGAACTTTGTTAAGCTGATTAACTTTGGCTTTATTTTCTATTAACAATTTTGAAATTTCATAATTATTATCTGCAGTTGCTCTCCATAAAGGGAATAATCCATTTTTTGAATATTCATTTACATTTTCTCCTTTTTGTAATAACTCTTTTACTTTTTCTATATCTCCTTTTTCAACAGCTTTGTATAATTTTTGCGAAAAATTATTTATGCTGTATATTAATAAACTTATTAATAATATTTTTTTCATCTATTTAAATTTATTTCTTTGCTGTTAATTCAGCGATTTTTACAATAACTTCTGTCGCTTTTACCATACTTTCTACTGGAACATATTCATATTTACCATGAAAATTGTGTCCACCGGCAAAAATATTTGGGCAAGGTAAACCTTTATAAGATAATTGAGAACCATCAGTTCCACCGCGAATAGGTTTGATAATAGGAGTAATTCCTAATTCTTTCATAGCTTTTTCAGCAATTTCTACAATATGAAACACAGGCTCTACTTTTTCTCGCATGTTGTAATATTGGTCTTTAATTTCGATATAACAAATCGCTTCGCCAAATTGTTTTTGGTACTTAGTATTGAATTCGTCTGCAATTTCATAAATTAATTTTTTACGCGCTTCAAACTTAGCTTTATCGTGATCTCTAATTATTAATTCCACTGTACTTTCTTCTATGCTTCCGTTTAAATGATGTACATGAAAAAAGCCTTCATAATCTGTGGTAAGTTCTGGAACTTCATTAGTAGGTAATTTTGCAATAAACTGACTTGTTAAAAGCATGGAATTAATCATTTTCCCTTTGGCATAACCAGGATGGACACTTTTTCCTTTGAAAGTAATTTTTGCTCCAGCCGCATTAAAATTTTCATATTCTAATTCGCCTATTTGACTTCCATCCATAGTGTAAGCATACTCACAGCCAAATTTGTCAACATCAAATTTATGTGCTCCACGACCTATTTCTTCATCGGGTGTAAAACCAACGCGAATTTTTCCATGCTTAATTTCTGGATGTTGTACTAAATATTCCATAGCACTTACAATTTCGGTAATTCCAGCTTTATCATCTGCACCTAGAAGCGTAGTTCCATCTGTAGTAATTAAGGTTTGTCCTTTATATAGAAGTAAGTCTTCAAAATAATTTGGAGAAAGAATAATATTTTGCGCAGCATTTAGCACAATATCTTTTCCGTCATAGTTTTCAATAATTTGTGGCTTAACATTGGCACCAGTAAAATCTGGAGTGGTGTCAAAATGAGAAATAAAACCAATTGTAGGAACTTTATGTTCCACATTACTTGATAAAGTAGCCATGATGTATGCATTTTCATCGATAGTTACTTCGGTTAAACCGATAGCTTTTAATTCTTCCACTAATTTATTAGCTAAATCCCATTGTTTTGCTGTACTTGGAGTTGTATTAGAATTAGGATCAGATTCTGTATCAATAGTTACATAACTGATAAAACGATTTATTATATGTTGCATTTTTTAATTTTTTGTAAAGATACTTTTTTGCTTTTTTTTATTCAATTAAACCAGCTCTTTTTAATAAAGCTTCTGGTTTTGGTTCTTGACCTCTAAATTTTTTGTACAATGTCATTGGGTGTTGTGTTCCACCTTTTGATAAAACATGTTCTTTAAACTTTGTTGCTACTTCTTTGTCGAAAATTCCTTTTTCTTGAAAATAAGCGAAAGCATCAGCATCTAAAACTTCAGCCCATTTATAGCTGTAATAACCTGAAGAATAACCACCTTGAAAAATATGAGAAAAAGAAGTACTCATAC
>JAAURU010000229.1 GCA_012032075.1 Flavobacterium sp. | reverse complement strand
ATTTGCTCCAAATTAATTTCTGAACGTTTTATCCAAAGTAAATCTTGAATTTCGTCTTTTGCAACAACTGAAATTACATCAGATGCTAAATTACATTCGTAAAAAATATCCATTGTTCTATACGGTACATTTTTATACAAATAATTGTTTGGCGACGTAGTAATGTATATTAAATCTTTTGGTACTAAATACAAACCCAATTCTTCTTTTATTTCTCTACAAGCCGTTTCTTCTGCTGTTTCATTTGGATCTACAAAACCACCTGGTAAATCTAATTTTCCTTTATCTGGATCAACATTTCTAACAGTAAACAACACTTTATCTTCAAAAGTAAAAATTATTGCAACTGCTGCAGCTATGTTATGATAATACGTAAAATCACAAGCCTCACAATGAAAACGAAAATTCGTCTTCAAATGAAAAATGTACCGATTTACAATTAGGACAGTATTTGAAAAAAGAAGTCATTTCAGTTTTTTTTGTAAATATAGTAAATTCAAAAGCCAAAATATAAATTCCAAATTCCAAGTTCAAAAATCAATTTAATTCCAAAAATCAATGTCAAACTGTCCCGAAAGCTTTCGGGATGTCGAAGTGAACTTCAAAACATTTCAAAGTTTTATAGATTTCTTAAATTTCTTAAATCTGTGTTCCAAAAAAACATCAAATTCATTCTAAATTCTAACTTCTAAATTCTAAATTTGCTTCATGCAAAACCATTTAGTAATTATAGGAACTGTTTGGCCAGAACCCACATCAACTGCCGCTGGAAGTAGAATGCTTCAATTGATTGAGTTGTTTCAAAAACAATCTTATAAAATTACTTTTTTATCTTCTGCAAGTACTTCTGATTATTCTTATCCATTAGGAAACCAAAATATTACAACACATCAAATAAAGTTAAATGATAGTAGCTTCGATGCTTTACTATTGGAACTAAATCCAACGATTGTTTTATTTGACCGATTTATGATGGAAGAGCAATATGGTTGGAGAGTTGCAGAAAATTGTCCGAATGCTTTGCGAATGTTAGACACAGAAGATTTACATTTTCTTAGAAAAGCTAGAGAAACTGTCTTTAAACAAGATAGAGCTTTAGTCTTTGAAGATTATTTATCTGATACTTTTAAAAGAGAAATAGCTTCCATTTATCGTTGTGATTTGAGTTTAATTATTTCCGAATATGAAATGGAATTATTGACAAATTTATTTAAAGTTGATACTTCTATTTTACATTATATTCCATTTTTGGTTAACCCAATGTCGAAAAAATACTTGGAAAACATTCCTACTTTCTTAGAAAGAAGCCATTTTATAAGCATAGGTAACTTTTTACACGAACCGAATTGGCAAACAGTATTACAGCTGAAAAAACTCTGGAAATCAATTAAAAAAGCCCTTCCTGAAGTAGAATTACATATTTATGGTTCGTATGTTACAGAAAAAGCCAAACAATTGCATAATGAAAAAGAAGGTTTTCTAGTAAAGGGTAGAGTAGAAAGTGTAACAAAAGTCTTTCATAAAGCAAAAGTACTCCTAGCTCCAATTCCTTACGGTGCTGGTTTAAAAGGAAAACTATTAGAAAGTATGCTTTTTGGTTTACCCAATATTACAACAACAATTGGTTCAGAAGGAATGCATGGTAATCAACCCTGGAACGGATTTTTAACTACAACTGATGCAGATTTTATTGAAAAAGCAATCGATTTGTATCAAAACGAAACACTTTGGAAACAATCACAAGAAAATGGAATTGATTTAATAAATAACCGTTTTGAAAAATCTTTATTTGAAACTGACTTTATTACAAAAGTAAATCATGTATTGGCAAACCTAAACGAACATAGAAATAACAACTTTTTAGGACAAATTTTTCAACATCAAACACTTCAAAGTACTAAGTTTATGAGCAAGTGGATTGAAGCGAAGAATAGTAGTCTGTGAGTAGTGGTCAGTGTTCAGTAATCCGTTTATTTGTTGTGAAAAAATTGGTAAATCATAAAAAAAGTTATTAAGATACCTGAAACTAGAAATGAGTTAAATTTAATCAGTTGATTTGTTTTCCTGAATGAATAAATTTTATGTAAAATAAATAACATTGATGGTAAAACACAAAGAAAAAATAAAATATAACTTATCAATATAGCAAAGTTACTAGAAGCTCCAGCTCCTGAACCAAAATATAAGAAATGAAGCAAAAAACTTAAAAAATACATTGAATAAAAATAACATATACTAACTGAAACAACTTTAGTTATCAATAAGAAATCGATTTTATTTTTTTTCATCTATTACTAATTATTTACTGAACACTAAAAACTATCCGTGAATTGCTTCGCTATTTCCATAACTAGCAATAACTTTGGCTTCGTGTTCTAACCATTCTTCCCATCTTTTCTTCACATCATATCCTTTTTCGGCTAAATCGTGAGCAAATTGTAAGAATGCAGTGTAATGATTGGCTTCTGAAATCATTAATTCCCTATAAAAAGTAGCTAATTCTTTATCTTTTATATTTTCTGATAATACTTTGAATCGCTCGCAACTTCTCGCTTCTATCATCGCTGCAAATAACATACGTTCTACAATAATATGGTTACGATTGCCTGGTTTCATGAACTTGAATAAATCATTTACATAACTGTCTTTTCTTTCGCGACCTAAAACCCAACCACGAGCTTTAATAATTTCGTGTACTTGTTCGAAATGGTCTAATTCTTCCTTTGCTATTTTGGTTAACTCAGTTGTAATTTCTGTAAATTCTGGTAACATTGTAATTAACATGATAGCATTGGATGCTGCTTTTTGTTCACACCAAGCATGATCAGTTAGAATTTCTTCTAAATTTCCTTCTGCTATATTTGCCCATCTTGGATCGGTTGGTAATTTTAATCGAAACATATTTTTTAAGTTAGAAGTTAGAAGCAGAAGTTAAAAGTTGGTGTTACAACTTTAATTCTGAATTTTAACTAAAATTACATAGCAAATTTATAGTTTTTAAAAAGAAAATCCTAAAATGGAATTGTCCCAATTTACATCGAGATTATAATGAATTCTTCCTTTTTCGATGAATAAAGGACAATCAAAATTATTAGTATATAAACCACCAGTTCCTAATCCTTGAGGTAAAGAATTTTGAAGTGTGTAAGTGAATTGCGCAATAGCATTTAAACCAATATTACTTTCTAAAGCTGATGTAATCCACCACTTAATATTAAGCTTTTCAGCTACTGAAATCCACTCTAAAGTTCCTTTAAAACCTCCTATTAAACTAGGCTTTAAAATGATGAATTGCGGTAGGATTTTTTGTAGTAAATTCGTTTTATTATCTACTCCAAACACACCTATTAGCTCTTCATCTAAGGCAATTGGAAAAGGAGCGGTTTTACATAGTTCTGCCATCCTGTCAGTATTGTTTTTTTGAATAGGTTGTTCAATACTATGTATATTATAATCAGACAATTGAATTAACTTACCTAAAGCTTCTTTTAAACTAAAAGCACCATTAGCATCTACTCTAATTTCGATTGTTTTTTCATCAAAATGCTGTCTTATAAAGTGCAATAAACTTAATTCCTTTTCAAAATCGATAGCTCCAATCTTTAATTTTATACAGCGAAAACCTTGTGCTAATTTTTCCTCAATTTGTGCTTTCATAAACGATTCTTCACCCATCCAAACTAAGCCATTTATTTCCATACTTTTTTACCTAAAGTAAAGTTAGATGGAAACAACTCAAAAGGTGTTTTTGATGCCAAAGAAAGGAAAGCCATTTCTACTCCAAATTGTATAGAAGGAAACTCTAAAAGTGCTTCCCATAACACTTCTTTTCCAAGATGAATATTAGCACAAACCCATTGCAGTTTTTCTTCATAATCTGGTCGGTCATCAATGGATAAAGTTCGAAGAATTCCACACTCACCTATTCCTATTTTTCCATTTTCTTCCAAGATTAAAAACCACGTTTCTTTCTCGGTTAAAACACCTCGAGAAGTACCACTAGGTCGTTTGAAATTTAGGACATATTTCTTGTAGGTTACTATCAATTGAAAGTTTAAAAGTTTAAGGGTTTAAAAGTTTAAAGTTTTGTATAAAAAAAATGAAAACTTTTAAATTTGAAATTCATTTTACAATTCTATTGACTGACCTATTTCCAACAACATTAAATCCTTATTCTTATCAAAGAATTTACGCTTTGCTTCATCATGGTTGATTTCGATGTAACCAAAAGTATCAAAATGATAGCCTAAAATTTTATCGCATTGGACAAAATCGGAAGCAATGATGGCATCTTCCACATCCATTGTGAAGTTGTTACCAATTGGTAAAATGGCTAAATCTAGTTTGGTTCGCATTGGAATTAACTTCATATCCATGGTTAAAGCGGTATCACCAGCAATGTAGATATTTTTTCTTTCTCCTTCAATAACAAAACCACCTGGTTGTCCTCCATAAGTGCCATCTGGAAAAGAAGAAGTGTGAATTGCGTTTACATATTTTACTGTTCCAAATTCAAAATCCCAACTTCCACCGTGATTCATCGGATGAAAAGAAAAGCCTCTATTTCCATAATAAGAAGCAATTTCGTAATTAGAAACGATAACCGCATCAGTTCTTTTGGCAATAGCCTCAACATCTAAAGTATGATCTTGATGTGCATGAGTTAAAAGAATAAAATCAGCTTTTATTGTATGAATATCAATGTGAGCTGCTTTTGGATTACCTGTAATAAAAGGATCAACTAGAATAGCAACGTCATTGACTTCTATTCCTAAACAAGCATGACCGTAGAATGTTATTTTCATTTTTTTTAAATATTTAGATTTGAATATTATTACTATTCTAATATCATAAACTGTTTTTTTACTCCACCATAGCTAATCAAAATAAATCTATTATTATTAAAAGTGCCGTAATAAGGTATGTAAAAATTATTTCCTTTATTATCTTGAATTTTATTGTATTGTACATCTCCGTTACTAGAATATTTAAATCATATAGAGAAGTTGATTCAAACCAACCTTTAGAAACTTTAGTTCTTCCATCACTTTTTTCTGTTAAATTTTTTCCAGAATTTAATATAACATGTAATTCATTGTCTTTTAAAAATGCATTATAAGAAGGAGTTGTAGCTCTTTTAAATATACATCTTCCCCAGTTTAGATTTCCATCTTTGTCAAATTTTTAAAATTAATATATCGTCATAATGATTAGTATTTACCCAATAACCAGCTCCATTCAAACCAGTACTCACATAAGTTTGTGTAACATAAAACTCCTCAGCTAATAAAATAGTGTTTCCATCATTATCTCTAATTACATAATCTACATAAAAAGAAGAAAGCTCTTTCTTTTCATTATTCAAACGTTCAGCTTTGGCATCACTATACAAATCATCATAAACGTTTTTTGGCAATTCATTATTTTTCAAACTTAAAACCGATAAGTCATTTGCGTCTATTTCAAAATTACAACCACCTTTAATACTTCCAGCAAATTTTTCAGAATAAAAGCCTATTAGATTAATTTTATTTTCGTGATTATTAATAATTAATGATAAAACTTGATTATCATTTGATAAGCCAATTTCAGTATCTTGAATTTTATCTTTAGTTAATTTGTAAAGTAAAAATTTATATTTAGCTTCTCCATTGTTTTTTTGTGATTTTCTGCTTATAAATAATTTTCCTAGGGTGAAAACATTTGCATTATCATCAACAAAAACATCATTCATTTGAAAAAAATCCTCTACATGCTCTTGATATGATTTTTCATATACTAAATTTAAAGTCTCTGAATCAAAAACATGAACTTTATAAGAATTTAAATTCTTTTTTTCATTATCTGTTGCAATAGCTATATATTGTCCGTTTGGAGAAATTACAATATTAGTTTGTCTTTTGTTTCTTCCTGTAAATAATCCCCCTTTTTCAACATTTGCTTTAAAAAGTTCTTTTTTATTAATTGTATTATTTTCAATATTAAAAGTATTACAATAAATAATTCTTTCTCGTTTTGTAGGCTCTAGAACAGTGATGAATTTTATTTCATCATTATAACTTACATAACCACCAAAATATTCTTTTTTGCTAATTTCTAAAGTTTTTGAAGAAATTCTAGTAAGATTATTACCAAAAACATCGAATTAAAAATTCTTTCCTTCCTGATCGTATTATGCATGTTTTTGATTTATCTGTCGGCATGAATAGCTAACACAGATTCAGAATAACTTTCATCTTTAAACGCTGG
>JAAURU010000228.1 GCA_012032075.1 Flavobacterium sp. | reverse complement strand
TAATAAATCGTCTTTGTCTATCATAACTATGTAAATATATAAAATGTTAAAAAGTTATTTCCGAAAATTTTTTAGTCTTTTGAATTGACTAAAAATTTTCAGAATAACTTTTTAACTTACACAGTTTGTGTTATACTACCCAGATTTTTTAAGAAATAAGGAATAATTTTAATCAAATAGAATTTGTGTTAATTTGTATAATTTGTGTTGGTTTTCTATAAGAATAAATAGTTGTAAATAAATTAAAACGCTAAATTGAGCGTTTTTTTTTATTTTAGCTTTATGGAAATTATTATTATTATTTCAGTAGTCGCTTTTGCAACAGCTATAGTTACCTTTTTTCTGGTTTTGGTTTAGGCACCATTTTAACTCCAGTTTTTATGGTTTTTTTTCCTGTAGAAGTTGCTATTGCTCTTACTGGAATTGTTCACTTTGGTAACAATATCTTTAAACTTTTTATCATTGGTAAAAACTTTAACAAAGAAGTACTTTTACGATTTGGAATTCCTGCTGTAATTTTTGCATTTATAGGTGCTTATCTTTTATTACACATTCCAAATATGGAAGCCATTTATTCCTATTCATTATTTGGTAAAACATTTCAAATATTTCCATTAAAGTTAATTATTGCTTCACTATTATTATTATTTGCTATTATTGATTTAATTCCTTTTTTCAATAAATTACAATTTGATAAAAACAAACTACCTCTTGGTGGTGCTTTGAGTGGGTTCTTCGGTGGTCTTTCTGGAAGTCAGGGAGCTTTGAGAAGTGCTTTTTTAATTAGAGCTGGTTTATCTAAAGAAGCATTTATAGCCACAACAGTAATGATTTCGTGTTTTGTAGATTTTACAAGATTAGGAGTTTATGCTACTCGTATAGTAAAAATAGATTTTAGCGATAATACACCTTTAATCATTTCAGCCACTTTATCAGCAATGTGTGGAGCTTTTATTGGTAACAAATTATTAAAAAAAGTAACTTTGAAATTACTACAAATAACAGTTGCAATTATGTTAGCAATATTAGCCATTGCCTTAGGACTTGGTTTAATTTAAATGAAAAATACAGTACCAAAGCAATTTATTACTTTAATACTGTATTCTAAATGAAAATCAATAACTCAAACAACTATTAAAAAAAACTATTTTTCTTTTTACTATTTTACTGGTTTTTATCACCTATTTTACCTTTCAATTGAATAAAATAAATACCTGAACTAAGATTTGAAGTATCAATACTTAAAGCGTTGTTAGTATTAATTTTTTTATTTTCTATAACTTGTCCAGCACTATTCATCAAAATAACAGTGTCATAAAAATCAACTGATTCTACTTCAACAATTGCTTCATCTTTTACTGGATTTGGATATATTTTAAATATTTCAGCTGAATCACCTATAACATTTGAAAGTCTAGTTACACTATTACAACTTCCTAGAACAAAATTCATTTTTGCATTTAGTGTATTATTTTCACCACCTATTGGTAAACTATAGGTATAATAAAAATATATAGTTTGTCCTGTATTTACATTTATTTTGAAAGGCACATTTGGTTGCGCCAAATAACCTGGATAAGTTCCATTAAGAGTAGTATTGTAATATAAAATTAATGTTGTATTTCCAATTCCTGTTTTCTTAGGCACAAAAGTTAAATAAGAACCGCTAGAATTATTTGTAATTTCTACATTAAAATCTCCATTTGAAGCGACTCTAGTACAAGAAGATATGGGTGACTGAGTTACTTCTGTAAAAGTAAATTGTTCCCAAGTTCCATTTGAAGTAGTTCCTACTTGTCTTAAAACTCCTGTATTATCCATTTGTAATCTTTTGTAATTACTACCAATAGTAGTCAAATAAAAAGTACCATTACCAGCTGCTGTTATTTGCCATCTTTCCCAAGTTCCAGCACTTGTATTTGCTTGCATATCTGTTAATGCAGTATTATCTGAACGAAGACGTGTTTTTGATTGACCACCAATACAATCAATGTAATAACTATTATTAGGAGCTGCTGTCAATTTCCATTGAACCGTTTGCTCAGTCGTTGTAATTGCTGCGCTAAAAGGATCTTCAGAACCATTTGCACCAATTCTTTTATTATGAAAAGGATTGGCTATATAATAGGTTTTATTAGGGTCTGGTGTAAATGTATTGCTTACAGGCGCAATTGTTACTGCAAAAGGCACTGTAGAAGTTGCTCCACAAGTATTAGTAAAAGTAGCAATATAATTTCCTGTATTAGTTGTTTGTACATTTGTCAAAGTAATTTCTCTTGTTGATGCTAAAAAATTATTTGGACCAGTCCAAGACCAACTACCACCAGTTGTAGGTTGAGGCGCTAAAACTACACTATTCCCAGATTGCAGAGCAATTGATGTTCCACCCACAAAACTTCCATTATTAATTTTATAAAAAGGATTAATAGGAGTTGCTTGACAAGTTGTATTTCCATCTACCCAAACAATATCGTCAATTGCAAATTGGAAATTACTCGAAGGTATCGCACCATCACTACCTATCCTGAACATATAAGACATATCTTGAAAAGCCAGAAGTCCAGCAAAATCGGAAATAGGAATTGTTACTTGTCCCCATTCTCCATTTCTAACTAAGCCATATTTAGTTTGACCAGCTGGAAATTTGACTTCGGCAGCGTTTGTAAAATTATCATTTAAACCAATAATGAAGGAAACATTTGCAGGAATTTTAATTCTAAATTTTAAAGAACCATTTTGAGGATAATTAGACATGTTTTTACCAAAAAGGGTTGTAATTCCAGCTCCAAACCAACCTTTTGTAGCGTCATTTCTAAAAGATAATACTGAAGAACCTTCTGCTGGTGGAGTTACTGTATTTGCAATTAGAGTTTCTCCAAAAATATAAAACTCAGCATCTGTTCCAAAGGTTAATTTATTCGTGGTAGGTGTAGTATCTGTAAAAACACCAAAAGTTCCTGTTTCTGCAGCAATAGAACCATCTGTTAAAGTTACTGAACCATGACCATTCCATTTTGAAACACGAATGTAATCTACATACATTTTACCAGGTAATGGAGCATTGATTCCTGTATTTGATGTTATACCTGTTAAAGATCCTCCAACAGCTAAATTCAATAACATATAAAATGATTTTGTAAATGGAGACGTAATAGCACTATTAGCATCTATAGGAAATGGATTTTCATACAAATCATATTCTGTAGTTCCATCTATTACAGTAAAACGAATTTGAGTTGGCTCCCAATAAATTCTGTATTTTACAAAACGATCATTTAAAGGAGTTGTTGCAACATAAGGTTTATTATAATTTACATCAGAAGCTATATTACCAACTCCACCAGGAACTGGAAAAAAGGTATTTGCACCTACATAATTATTTACAGTTGATGTTGTTTCCCCTTGTGCATCACGACCTGCTTTACTGAAACCCATTTCCATCATATCAATTTCCCCTTTTGCAGGCCAAGCTATTTTTGCTGTACCTAACAACCAAGCAGCTGGCCATAACCCTTGGTTTAAATTAGGAACACGAACTCTCACTTCAATCATTCCATAATGAATAGCCACTTTTCCATCGCTTATAATTTTACCAGAAGTATAAGCTCTTGATCCAGAATTTTCTCTTTTCGCTTCTAAAACTAATGCTTTATTTCCTGCTTCTCCAGGAACATCTGCTATATAAACATTATTTGCTTCATACGATTGTAATTCTTGATTTCCCCATCCACATAATCCAATATTACATCCATCTCCAATGTCTTTTGTCCATTGTTGTGCATTAAAAGTGTTGAAATTGTCTTCCCAAATGATTTGACCAACTTGAGCCATTATATTTGAAGAATTAAAAAAAAGTACAATTAATAAGAAAATAACTTTTACTATTGAAGCCTTTTCTTGAAGTGTTTTCATTTGACTACTATATGTGTCTTTGTAATTTGTTTTTTTCATGATTGTTAAGTGTTTGTTTGTTATTTTTTAAAAAATAGTTACGATAATTTAGAAATTAAAATTTGATTCTATTTTTTGATTTTATAAAAATACTGTTAAAAAAATACATTACCACTAATGAATTTGTTACAAAAAATATACAAGTCTTATTTTATATTATTATGCAGAAACTTTACCGAACATCGATAATTTATGAATTTCATAGAAAAAAAGACTTGATTTCCAAACCTAATACATCTAAAAATAAGTACGTAAGAAAAATTGTATAGGTAATGTTGTGTCAATAAACATTTGAAGTGATGTTTTTGATATCGAAAATTATAATAATTAGTAAATAGCCCTATTTTTAAGTTTACTTTTTACATTTTTTCCAAAATAAAACAACTAGTAACATGGCTAAAATAGGAGCTAAAAAGTACAAAAGAATAAAATCCATATGGTTTGAAACTAAAGCAGGTCCAAAACTACGAGCAGGATTCATAGAAGCTCCACAAATAGGTCCTGCTAACCATGCTTCTAAAAAAACAGTAAATCCAATTAAAAAAGATGCAAATTTTAATAACGGCTTTTGAGTGGTTGTTACCAAAATAACTAACATTAAGACAAAACTTAGGAAGAATTCTAAAAGAAAGGATTCTTGCCAACTACCACTAGGTATTGTGTTTCCTAAATTTTGATTCACTGGAAAAATTAATTTTAAAAGTAAACTAGCCAATAAAGCACCTGATAGTTGAAAAACAATATAAAGAACTGCTTTACGAAAAGTAATTTGCTTTAAACATAAAAACCCAATAGTTACAGCAGGATTGATATGACAATCTGTAATTTTTCCAAAGAAATGAACCAATATCCAAACAGTTAGTCCAAAAACAATTCCAATGCCAAAAGCTTGAATGATTCCATTGCATTCTTTACTTACAATAATGGAACCTGTTCCAAAAAAAACCAATAGAAATGTTCCAAAAACTCACTGAAATAAAGTCTTTTATTTTCCATTTTTAATAGTTGAAAAAACAAAAGCCATTTCGGTAGCTATTTCAATACTTCTTTCTAAATATTTCTCGTTCATTACATCAGTTCCATCAAATTGTTTTGGATCATCGTAACGAATAGGCAATCTTTTTTCAGCACCAGCTATAAAAGGGCAACCTTCATCCGCAGACGAACAAGTCATTATTGCTGCATAATTTGATTTTGGATTAAAAGTGTTGTCAAAGGTTTTGGAAAAACATATTATAGGATGACTATTTTCTGAAAACTTTACAGCATAAAAGGGATTTATCTTTTTTAGTAAGCTTTTGAATTTCAAAACCTTGCTTTTCTAATGTTTCCACTACTTTTGGGAATAGTGCTGTTGCTTGTGTTCCTCCAGAATAACAATTAACATTAGAAATATCATAATAAAAAGCCATTGTTTGAGCCCAAATTTGCGACAAATGACTTCTGCGAGAATTATGTGTACAAATAAAATTCAAATTGATTTTTGTTTTGAAGTCATTTTTCTTGAACATATGCAATCAAGGATTGAAGTACTTGCTTTCTTTCTGCAGAAATAGTTTAAAATCGAGATTTCTATAGTATTTAAAATTTTCTTATGCATGATGATTTTTTAGCCCAGACAGTAACAACATCCTTTTGCAGTGGAAAACTAATTTTTGTTAGGCTTAAAAAGCGACAATAGAAGCTCTTTTAAGACTTACAAAAATAGTTTGATACAAGAAAGATATCGTGAATGACTGGATTAGCTTCTAATGATTAACAACATCCTGAACCTGAAGCGCAAGAATTTTCTTTTGCTTTCCATTCTCCAATTTTTACTTTCAATTTTTCTGGTGGAATGCTACATTTATCTTGTGCTAAACAATTGGTCAACTTAGAAGTCAATAAGAAATTTTCACCATCGAAATCTAGATTGAATTTACCAATAGTGTCTTTCAATTGATATTCTACTTCAATTTCCAAGTCTTCGATTCCAATATTTTTTTCAGACAATTCAATAATGTGGAATAATTTTTCAGGATGCAAACGGTGATCGTAATCATTTGCTTCCCACAATTGAAAATTGGCTACTTCTTCTTTGCGAACGGTTCCACCACAATCGATAAAATGTTTAGAAACTTTACCTACTTCGGTTACGTGAAAATGAGAAGGCACTAAATCTCCGTTTGGTAATTGAAAAGCGATTGTTTCCAATGTTTGCAATTTTTTTTTTATTTCTTGATAGTTTCATAATGAAAGTATTAAGATTTTGTATTAAGTATTAAGACGCATGCTACCTTTAGCAACATTTATCTTGTAATTGACTACTTATT
>JAAURU010000227.1 GCA_012032075.1 Flavobacterium sp. | reverse complement strand
TGCATGGGGAAGATATTCTGGTGTATTAGAAGAAACTTTATATGGTCGTGAAACTGGTATAGTAGGAGATGGAGTTACTTCAGATGGTAATGGCGGATGGATTCCAAATAATGTTGTTATTGGTGCTAAAGCATTCAATCAAACAGTATATGGTAATAACAATGAAGAAAGTTCAATATTTGATGCAAGTTATGTGAAATTAAGAGAAGTAAGATTCGGTTACAGTTTACCAAAAAATGGTTAGATAATACTTCTATCGATAATGTTAAATTATCTGTAGTTGCAAGAAACTTAGCAATTCTTTACAAAAAAACTCCACATATTGATCCAGAATCAGGTTTCAGTAGTGCTAATGGTGAGCAAGGACAAGAGTTTGGACAACTACCAAGTGCTAGAAACTTAGGTTTTAACTTAAATGTGCAATTCTAAAAAATAAAAAATATGAAAAATTTTAAATTAATTTTTTTTAATTTTTTGTCGGTTTGCTTATGCAAAACTGTACTAAAGATTTTGAAAAAGTAAATATTGACCCTAATAGTCCAACAGAAGTTCCAGCTCATTTGTTTTTAGGGAATATTATAAGAGTCAATCAAAATGCAATATACAGCACTTTTGTTGGAGGAGATATGGGTTTATGTTGGGCTCAACACTGGTCAAAAGTACAGTATAACGATGAAGAAAAATATTTACCAAGAAGAGGAGTAATTGACGGAATTTGGGATGCACTTTATGCAGATGTAATTTCTGATGCAAAAAGTATGTATTCAATAGCTTCCGCAGAAGGAAATACAAACTTACAAGGTATATCATTAGTATTACAAGCGAATTCATTTCAAATACTTACTGATATATATGGTCCAGTACCATTTACTGAAGTTGGACAAGTTGGAAATTTAAAACCAAAATTCGATTCACAAGAAGATGTTTACAATGGAATTATAGATTTTTTAACACAGGCTGACCAATTGTTAGCATTAAATCAAGGTCAAGTTCCAGCAACATCAGACTTATTGTATGGAGGTAATATTGCTAAGTGGAGAAAACTTGCAAATTCATTAAAATTAAAAGCTTTAATGAGAATTTCAAATAAAGTGAATGTAAGTAGTCAAGTTCAAGCTTTAGTTACAGCTGGAAACTTAATGTCATCTAATGAAGATAGTGCACAATTAGTCTATTTAGCAGCTCAACCTGATGCAAATCCAATTTATGAAACAATAATTTTCGGAAATAGAGCTGAATATAAAAATAGTTCTGTTTTTATTGATAAGCTTACCTTATTAAACGACCCAAGAAGACCTATCATTTCTCAAACAAATAATGCTGGTCAATATGTGGGCAATCCACCAGGAGTAGAAAACATAAGTAATTATAATGGTTTCTCATCACCAGGAACATTTTATTTGTCACCTACTCTTCCTGGTGTAATTCTTTCTCATGCACAAGTTAAGTTTTTATTAGCAGAAGCTGCAAATAGAGGTTTAATAAGTGGTGGACAAACAATGGCTTATAACTATTATATTGAAGGAATTGAAGCAAGTTTAAAATTTAATGGTGTTTCACAATCTAATATTGACAACTATCTAGCGCAACCAAATATTAATTTTACAACTCAAGCTGACGGAAGAGTAAAAATTGGCGAACAAAACTGGATTGCACTTTATGGACAAGGTGTTGAAGCTTGGACAGAATGGAGAAGAACTGGAGTTCCTGCTTTATTACCTGCCGCAAACGCTGCTTTACCATCTATACCAAAAAGATATTTTTATCCAACTTATTTAGTTAATATAAATAAAGATAATTATTTAGCTGCAACAGCAACTTTAACTGGAGGAGATCAATTAACTTCACCAATCTGGTGGATGAATTAAAAAAAATATTATGAAAAAATAAATTTATACTTAACTTTAGTTATTGCTGTAGTATTATACTCATGTACAGCAGATAATGATTTATTAACCCAAACCGAAACTCAAGGAGGATTAATTGATGTTAAATCAAAATTAATAGGTTATGTAGTAGGTAATGGTAATACATTCCAATACAAGGCTAATTTTGATATTATTCAAGGTAATGTAAAAACATCCAAAATAGATGTATATAAGTTTTTCAGTAAAAAAAACACTGATGGTTCATTTACAGATTCTAATAGAACTTTGTTAAAAACTATAACCCTTAATACTGGTGTTTCATTTAGTAATTACGAACTTACTTTTACATATCCAGAGTTAATTGAAGGTTTAACAATTGGAGGAAATCCTTTACCCTCAAGTGATAGTACATTACAAATAGGTGAATCTTGGAGTTTAGTATTTGTATCAACAACAAGCGAAGGTAAAGTTCATGAAAATGTTACAAAAGCAAAAGTTGCAGTTGGAACAAGATTTGCCGGAACTTATAGATGCTTAGTAGGTGCTTACTATAGATTAGGCGTTTTAAGTGCAAGTGGTGGTGATTGGCCAGGTTCAACTACTATAGAATCTGTTGATGAAACAACATATAAAGTTGTAGAATATTTTGGTATCTTTTCTGGAAATGAATATTTTTTCAACATGGATGTAAATGATGTTATTACTTATCCTGCTAATAAACCAGATGGAACACCACAGTTAGGTAATGGTCAACCATTTATAACATGTTCAACTAACCCTAGTGATTTTGCTGCAGTTTCTATAGACTGTACTTCTTCATCGAATAGAGGTGTTAGAGACAACGTTGATGGAAAAGATAAACTTTTTATGAGTTATGGTTATTTCACAACAGGATCAGGACCACGTGTTTTTTATCATGAGTTAGAAAAATAGTAAATTAAAAAATATGAAAAATATTAAAATAAAATTATTAGGATTATCATTTTTATTTGCTTTAAGCTGTAATACTGATGATAATACTAACAATGGTACAAGAGAAGCTTCTGATGCAAAAGCTAGTGTAGTAGTTAACTTTTCGCAAACAACACCTTATAATGAAGGAGATGAAGATGTTTTATCATACACTATTACTTTAGATAAACCTCAAATTGCTGATATATATGCAGATGTAAGCTTTGTTTCAGGTACAGCGACTGAAGGTGAAGATTTTAACTTTGACCATGTAGTTGTAATACCAGCAAATCAAATATCTGCAACAGGAACTATTTCAATTCTTAAAGATATTGAATTTGAAACTACAGAAACATTGACTTTAAAAATAGGAAGTAATCGTTTTGTAAATGCCGCATTTACTCCTGTCCAATTAACTGTTAATATAGGTAATTTCCAAGAAAACAACCTAACAATTGATTTAAGCTGGGATGGAACATTTACAGGAGCATCTGGTCCAACTGATTTTTGTGATGTTGATATGGATTTAGAGTTACTTAATTCAGCAGGTGACTATGTTGAAACAAGTTATAGTGATTGTCCTGAGCAGATTATTATCTCTTCAACTTTACCAGACGACACATATACTTTAGTAGTAAGTTTGTGGACAAATAATGGAGAAACTGCAGTATTAGATATTCCAGCTAATTTAGACATATATAAAGTTGGTAGCCAAACTACTTATTCAGGAGATTTATCAACTTTCTTCCCACTAGCTGACGGTGGTTTAGATAATGGAAATAGCAATGCATTTCTAGAATATACAATTGTAAAATCTGGAACTACTTTTACTGTTACTGATCAAAACAGCGTTCAAGTTCTACAAGGTAGAACAAGTAATTTTTCTCAATTAATTAAATCTAAAATTTTAAATAAAAACAAAAATAAGATTATTTAAATAATTACCTAACCACTCAACTTGAGGATGGTTTTTTATACCTTTGCATCATGGAAAAAGAGAATCAAATATTTGGAATAAGAGCCATAATAGAAGCTATTCAAGCTGGAAAAGAAATTGACAAAGTCTTTATACAAAAAGAAAATCAAGGAGAATTGATGCAGGAATTGATGAAAGTAATGAAAAAAATAACATCAATTTTTCATATGTTCCTGTTGAAAAATTGAATCGTTTAACATCAAAAAATCATCAAGGTGCTGTAGCTACTATTTCTCCTGTTTCTTTTCATGATTTAGAAACTATGATTACTAATGTTCTAGAATCTGGTAAAAAACCTCTTTTTCTTATTTTAGATCAATTATCAGATGCTAGAAATTTTGGAGCTATTATAAGAACAGCCTATTGTACTGGTGTTAATGGAATCATTGTTCAAAAACAAGGCTCAGCACCAGTAAATGGAGATACAGTAAAGACAAGTGCTGGAGCTGTTTTCAATGTTCCTATCTGCAAAGTAGAACACATTAAAGATGCTATCTATTTTCTACAAGCCAGTGGTATACAAACTGTAGCTGCTACTGAAAAAACCGAAAACACAATTTATGATATCAATTTTAGTGAACCAACTGCCATAATTATGGGAAGTGAAGATAGAGGTGTAAATCCTTCAGTTTTAAAAATTGTAGATCATAAAGCAAAACTACCTATGTTTGGAACTATTGAATCCTTAAATGTTTCCGTTGCTTGTGGTGCATTTTTATATGAAGTAGTGCGACAGCGTTTAGTTTAATTTGTCAATTTTTCAATGAGGCAATTTGCCAATAAAGTATAATGGGAGTAACAATTTTATTAGTTACCTTTAATTAATTAATAGCTTTAAAATATTGAAAAATTAATTGATAGACTAATTGGCACTTTGAAAAATTGTCTAATTAACTCATTAAAAATTGACACATTTACTCCTTCTTAATCCCTATAAAATCATATATAACTTTAATTGAAGAGTTAAAATATTCTTTAATGATTTCTTCTGGTTTTGGTGGTGGGTTAAAATTCCCTTTTTCATCAAAATTTTTAATGAAAGGATCAGCTTCTGGATTAAAATCTGGTTTTTCCCAATCGTAAATAATCGCTTTTGCAAATTGTGGAGTTTTCATTATTAATGCCATAGCCAAACCTGTTATAAATCCACTTAAATGTCCTTCCCAAGAAATTCCTTTTTCAATATTTGGAAACATATACCATATTGTGCCTCCATACAATAGAACAATTACAAATGATAATGCCATTAATCTATAATACTTAGTAAATATTCCTTTAAAAAAAATAAAACTTACTAAGACATAAATTAAACCACTTGCTCCTATATGATAAACTGGGTCTTCCTAACAACCAAGTTCCAAGACCTGAAAATAAAATTCCGAAAATCAACACTAATACAGATTGTTCTCTATAAAAGAAGCGAAGTATGGCTAACAAAACTAATAGTGCTAATGAATTATTGACTAAATGCTGCAAACTTCCATGTAAAAAAGCGCTACATACAATTCCTTTTAAACCAAATGTTTCTCTTGGATAAATTCCATAATGAGAAAAACGTATATGAAAATGAACTTCAACCCAATAAATAGCCCATAAAGCTAAAACAAAGAACAATGGAAAAAGTATAACCGACTGCGAAAAAACAAATGGATTATCTAAAGTATTTTTTTTCATGTTTATTAAAACTCAAAGATAAGACCAAAAAAATAAATATGCTTTTTTGTCATATAAAAAAGGTAAATTTGGCACGCTCAAAATAATTTTATCCTAATACTTTTGAACATTAACAAAAAGAGTTACTTTTATTTAGTGGAAAAATTAAGAATAATATTAAATGAAAAAGTAAGTATTTCTGAAAGTGATTGGGAATTCATCTCTTCAAAACTATATGAAAAAGAATATAGAAAGAAAGATTTATTGACTTCAACAAATACAATTGAAAATAAAATCTACTTTATCTTAGAAGGAGTTTTTCGCTTATTTATTGAACTCCCTGAAAAGGATGTAACCATTGATTTTGGATTTCCAAATAGATTTCTTAGTAGTTATTCCTCATTCCTAACCCAAACCCCAAGTGTTGCTTGTATTCAAAGTCTAACTAAATCAAAAGTGATTTATATTTCTCGCGAAGATTTACATGAAATATACAAAAAACAAACGCAGGAGAATCTATAGGAAGGGTTTTTGCTGAAGATTTTTTCTTGTACAAGTCTAAAAGGGAATTGAGTTTTATGAAAGACTCTCCTACTGATCGTTATTTGAATTTACAAAAAGAACAGCAACAACTAATTCAAGAAATTCCACAAAAATATCTTGCTTCTTACATAGGTATTACTCCACAAGCTTTAAGCAGAATTAGAGCAAAAATTTAAAATAAATGCAAATTTGTTAACCCAAGTTCATTGTTTGCAATATAACAAGTCGCTTACTTTGCTTTATAAATTTAAATTAATAAAATTATGGAAACAAGTAATTTTAGCTCTTCAGAAATTATGAATCAAAAAAGTAAAAAAAAATAATTAATGAAAATAACTTTT
>JAAURU010000226.1 GCA_012032075.1 Flavobacterium sp. | reverse complement strand
ATAGCATTTTTATCACAGGAGTCTAAATAAGCCTTTGCATTTGCTAAAGCAGTGTATTTATTTGTACGCGAATGATCGTTCCAGTTTTGTGAAGCCATTAAAACAGGAGCTGCAAGTAAGGTAGCTCCTAAAATTATAGGAACTGTTACTTTCGGACTTAAGAATTTTTTAATTCCATCATATAATGAATAGACTCCAAAAGCAATCCACATAGCAAACACATAGAATGATCCTACAAGTGCATAATCTCTTTCTCTAGGTTCAAAAGGTCTTTCATTCAAATAGACTTTTAAAGCTAATCCAGTAAACAAGAATAATATTAGTAATACATAAAAGCTTTTTAAATCTTTTTTAGCATGAAAAACCATTCCAATAACAGCTAAAATAAAAGGAAGAAAGAAATAAGTGTTTCTACCTTTGTTGTTTAGCATATCTGGTGATAGGTTGTCTTGACTTCCTAGTCGAATAGCATCTATAGCTTTTATTCCGCTGATCCAATTTCCATTTAAGTTGTCATATTTGCCTTGTTCGTCGTTTTGACGACCCGTGAAATTCCACATTAAATATCTCCAGTACATGTATCCAAACTGGTATTCAAACATAAATTTCATGTTGTTAAAGAAAGTAGGTTTTTCAATAATTAGGTAATCACCAAAAGTTTTTAAAAAGTTGTGATAATCTTCTAAATCACGTTGACCTCTTTTAAATTCATTTCTAAATTGTGTTATTTCACTAATTGTTTTATTTTTTATTTGTTCAGCATAGCTATTTGCTTCTTCTTCTGAAAGTTCATTAGGATTTATACCATATTTACGTAAATCATCTGTGTAGTCATAACCGTAATTTTATACTAAAACTCTAAAGGTTCTGTAAAAACGCATGTAATTTTCATTATGATCACTACTCCACATTCTTGGCAAAATTGCTTTATGAGCATCATCAGTATTTTGATTTGCATTTTTATAGTTATTAGTAATGATGTATTTACCAGATTTGTAATCTCTTTCATAATTTGGTTTCCCGTCTGTATATGGGTTTTCCTTATCTAAACCTGAATAAGTGTCTGAGAATTGAGGGCCATAAAATAAATGTTGTTCACCATATTGTTCTCTGTTGTAATAGGCTAAAACTTCGGCAGCATCTGAGGGTTTATTTTCATTAATTGGTGGATTTGCATTGGCTCTAATTGGAAGCATTAACCAAGTAGAGAATCCTATTAAAATGAATAATATTGATAAAATAAGTGTGTTGTAAAAAACGTGTCCTTTTGCTTTTGTATATTTTAATCCAAAATAAAATAAAGTCACTAAAACAAGAAAAGCCAAAATAGTTCCAGAATTAAAAGGCATTCCAAGACTATTTACTGCAAATATTTCAGTTTTTCCAAAGAAAGCAAGTGTGTAAGGTAATAGTAATTTAAAAATGAATAGTAAAATAGCTACAATAACTACGTTAGCAATCAAAAAACTTTTTACTGTAATATTTTTATACTTTTTAAAGAAATAAAGCAAACCAATAGCTGGAAAAGCTAATAATGCCATAAAGTGAACTCCAAATGAAAGTCCGATTACCAAAGAAATAATTAATAACCATTTATTTCCTATTGGTTTATCCATGTCTTGTTCCCAACGAAGTCCTAACCAGAACAGCAAAGCGATTAAGAAGGAAGCCATTGCATAAACTTCTGCCTCAACTGCGTTAAACCAAAAACTATCAGAAAAAGTAAAAGCTAAAGAAGCTACAAAGGCACTTCCTAAAACCATTATATAGTTTTCTTTTGAAGAATTTCCTCTGTAATAAAGATTCTTTTCATAATAATAGTTAAGGACCAAAACATAAAAGTATGGTGAAAGCACTCGAAAACACCGACATCATATTAACCATTAAAGCTATTTTTGAAGCGTTAGTGGCAAACATTGCAAAGAAAGCTCCTAGCATTTGAAATAATGGAGCTCCAGGTGGGTGGCCAATTTCAAGGTTTGCTGAGGTAGCAATGTATTCACCACAATCCCAAAAACTCATTGTAGGTTCAACAGTTAATGAAAAAGTTACTAATGCAATTGCAAAAGTAATCCAGCCTGTTATAGTATTCCATTTTTTAAAATTAAATGCTGCCATAGGTACTTTAGTTTGTCTCAATTTTAATTTGTTCTACAAAGAAACTACTTTTTTAGAATTAGTAAGATATAAAAAGAAATTTTAATATTTTTTTTAGAAAAACTTGCAGAATAGAAAATATGTTATAAATTTGCACTCGCAATCAAAAAGATTGTTCTTTATTGTCCCATGGTGTAATGGTAACACTCCGGTTTTTGGTACCGTCATTCAAGGTTCGAGTCCTTGTGGGACAACAAAAAAGCCTCTTCTATTTGAAGAGGCTTTTTTGTGTTTAAAATTTATTATATTTTAAAAGTAATTACTGGTCTTTTAGCGTGATTTACAAGATCTTCACTAATGCTTCCGTTAAAGAAATGCGATAGTCCTTTTCTGCCATGAGTGCTCATTCCAATAATATCAGCATCTATATCTTTGGCAAAATGTAAAATCCCTTTTTCAACATTAATATCATTATATATGTGAGTTGAAAAGTTGTTGATTTTGAATTTAGCTGTAAATTCATCCATCGCTTTTTGAGCTACTTTTGTAGATTTAAAGTTGTTTGGAGTGTTAATGTTAAGCAGGTAAATATGTGAATTGAATTTATTAGCAAAATTTACTACGTTTTGAAATGGTTTTAAAATCTCATCAGAAAAATCAGATGCAAAAACAAATTTTTCAGCACTAAAATCATCTTCTTCTCTTTTGATTACTAAAACAGGTACTTCAGAGTTACGGACTACTTTTTCGGTATTTGAACCAATAAACATTTCTTGAAAACCACTAGCACCGTGAGATCCCATTACAATTAAATCGGCATTACTACTTTTTCCATTATTCATGATTCCATCGAATGCTAATTCAAATTGAATTACTTTTGAAACTTTTATTTCGCTTAAATAAGGAGCATTCATTTGACTATCTAACTTAGCAATAGCGGCATTTTTAAAAAGCATTAATTCTGGAATTTCATGAGAAGATGTAATGGCATCATTACCAGTTGTGGGTAATTCAAGCATGTGTAGTAAAACAATTTCACTATTGTCTTTTTTAGCTATTTGAGCAGCTACCTTTAAAGCATATTCAGCATGTTTTGAAAAGTCGGTGGGTACTAAAATTTTTTTCATAAAAGTGTCTCTATTTAAGTTATTTGTTGTTTACTTAGTACTATAAAGTTACTCATTATATTCTAATTACACAATTATTTTAATTTAAAAAAAATATTGTGTATATTTGCATCGATTATTTAGTAAAGTTAAATAATGAGGCACGCAATGCGTGCCTCTTTTTATAAAAGTATGACATTTAAAGAGAAGGTAAATCAGTTAATTGAAGAGGCTTTGCAAGAGCGTCCTTTATTGTTTTTGATTGATTTCAAAATAGATGATGCAAATAAAATTAGTATTACTATAGATGGTGATAATGGTGTAAATTTGCAAAATTGTATAGATTTGAGTAGAGCTATTGAAGGAAATTTAGACAGAGAAGAGAATGATTTCAGTATAGAAGTTGCTTCAGCTGGGGTATCTAACCCGTTAACTTTAGTAAGACAATACAAGAAAAATATAGGTAGAAATTTAAAGGTAAAAACAGCATCAGAACAAATAGAAGCGCTTCTCACAAACGCAAATGATGATGGGATAACTTTAGAATGGAAAGCTAGAGAACCGAAAAAAATTGGAAAAGGTAAAGAAACAGTAGAAAAATCTGTAAATTTGCCTTATTCTGAAATAAAAGAAGCAACAGTAGTAATATCATTTTAAATAAGAGTTGACATGGAGAATATTGCGTTAATTGAATCGTTTTCAGAATTTAAAGACGATAAGCTCATAGATAGAGTTACCTTAATGGCAATTTTAGAGGATGTATTTAGAAATGCATTAAAGAAGAAATATGGTTCAGATGATAATTTTGATATCATTATCAATCCTGATAAAGGAGATATGGAGATATGGAGAAATCGTACCGTTGTTGAAAATGGTGAAGTAGAAGATCCAAATTCTGAAATATCTTTAGCAGAAGCAAGAAAAATTGAGCCAGATTTGAAGTCGGTGAAGAAGTTTCTGAAGAAGTAAAATTGTTTCAATTAGGTAGAAGAGCTATTTTAGCATTGAGACAAAATTTGATTTCGAAAATTCATGAGCATGATAACACTAACCTGTACAAGCAATTTAAAGATTTAGTAGGTGATATTTATACAGCTGAAGTACATCATGTTAGACCTAGAATGGTGGTGTTGATGGATGATGAAGGAAATGAAATTGTTTTGCCTAAAGAAAAACAAATTCCAAATGATTATTTCAAAAAAGGAGATAATGTAAGGGGAATTATTGAAAGTGTTGAATTGAAAGGGAATAAGCCTCAGATTGTAATGTCTAGAACGGCTCCAGAATTTCTTGAGAAATTATTTGAACAAGAAATTCCAGAGGTTTTTGATGGCTTAATTAATGTTAAAAAAGTAGTAAGAATTCCTGGTGAAAAAGCAAAAGTAGCTGTAGATTCTTATGATGATAGAATTGATCCAGTTGGTGCTTGTGTGGGAATGAAAGGTTCTCGTATTCATGGTATCGTTAGAGAATTAGGAAATGAAAATATTGATGTTATTAATTATACTAATAACGTGCAATTATTCATAACTAGAGCTTTAAGTCCAGCAAAAGTCTCATCAGTAAAAATAGATGAAGAAACTAAAAAAGCAGAAGTGTTCTTAAAAGTTGAAGAAGTTTCTAAAGCAATAGGTAGAGGTGGATACAATATAAAATTAGCGAGTCTTTTAACAGGCTATGAGTTAGATGTCATAAGAGAAGGTGTTGTTGAAGTTGATGATGTTGAGTTAAGAGAATTTTCAGATGAAATTGAAGCTTGGATTATTGAAGAGTTTGAGAAAATTGGTTTAGATACCGCAAGAAGTGTACTTGGTCAAGATGTTGAAGATTTAGTGAGAAGAACTGATCTTGAAGAGGAAACAATATTAGATGTTGTTCGTATTTTAAAAGAAGAATTAGAAGATTAATTTTTTAATTAAAAAGCAACACACAAAACAAAAAGAATTAGAAAAAAGATTATATGTCTGACAAAAGAGTTATAAGAATCAACAAAGTTTTAAGAGAATTAAACATTTCTTTAGATAGAGCTGTGGACTTTTTAAAAGAAAAAGACCATGAAATTGAAGCTAGTCCAAATGCTAAAATATCTCAAGAAGAATACGATGTCTTATGCAGTCAATTTTCTGCCGATAAAGGCAAGAAAGTAGCTTCTCAAGAAGTTAGTGAGGAGAAGAAAAAAGAAAAGGAAGCACTTAAGAAGGAGCTTGAAAAAGAAGTTGAGTTAAAACGTCAGCAAGAAGAATTACAAAAACAAGAAATAATAAAAGCTAGAGCAACTTTATCTGGTCCAAAATCAGTTGGTAAAATTGATTTGAATCCAAAGAAACAGGATCAAAAAAATGTACCATTTGAATCAGAAAAGCCACAAAAAGCTGAAGAAATTAAGTTTGAAAAAGAAACGCACCAAGTTAAGGATTCAAATACTGCAAAGGAAACTCCAAAAATTGAAGTCGTAAAACAAAAACCAGAATTTAAGATTAACAGAGAAGTTGTTCAAGAACAAAAGCCTCAAGAAAAATCTTCTGATGAACAAGTTGAAGAGGAAAAAATCGCTACAAATTATCAAAAACTATCTGGAGCAACTTTTACTGGACAAAAAATAGATTTATCTCAATTTAATAAACCTAAAAAGAAAATTGAGAAAAAAGATTCTAAAAAACCATTTAATGGTCAAAATAAAGGAACTAATCAAAATACAAGTCCAAATACAAATAATACTGCAGATAAAGGGAAGCGTAAACGAATTAGTAAAACCAGCTTCGGCTGGTTTTTTGTGCCTTGTGAAGGGCTCTTTTCAATTCGTCCCACGACGCTACAGATGCAGCTCCTGTATCCCCAGCCAGGTTTGCAAAAACCTGCTCAAACTTTTTTGACCGGCATTCGATAGTTTGGTAAATTTGCACCTGTTCCCACCACTTTGTAAAACACAGAAGATTTAATTGTTTCGAGAACCCCGTGCAACTATGAAAGTTTCAATCCTATTTTTCATTTTTTAAACTTTTGTGTATGAAAAAACTCTACTCTTTCCTTCACAAGGAAAATGTCATCGCTGCGGTTGTCATTGCTGCTGTATTTCTCATTACAGCTATTATTTCCGCTTTGGCAATTTTAAGCGAATAAGCAGGATTGTTGTGAAACAAAAAAGCCCC
>JAAURU010000225.1 GCA_012032075.1 Flavobacterium sp. | reverse complement strand
ACAGTGTGTACTTGCCAAAGGAAATAGATAAAACCAACGATTTTTAAATAAGAAAAAGTGAGTAAAAACAAGGTTTTACAGATGAAAACATACAAACTTGTGCGTATTTTAGAACTAATTTTATATATTTACAAAGCCCAAAAGGCATACGTTCTTATAAAAACCAGTTTTGTAGAAGATAAGGCAAGCGGGAAAAAAATTTTTTGACGATTTTGTCAGAAAAGACATACCCAAAGTAGGTCTAACCCAGCAAAAAAACGCATAGATTATTATCCCTTTGGTCAATTACTGCGTGGAAGGTCATACTCAGGTCCTTCCTACCGTTACGGCTTTAACGGAATGGAGAAAGATGATGAAGTTAAAGGAGAAGGTAACTCTTATGACTTCGGAGCAAGGATGTTAGACCCGAGAGTGGGTAGGTTTTTTGCGGTGGATCCTTTGGAGAAAAAATATCCATGGTATACTCCTTATCAGTTTAGTGGGAATAAAGTTATTCAGTTTGTAGAATTGGAGGGTGCGGAAGAGGGGTTGCCAAACTATTTAGATGATAGTGACATCAACTTTGTTGAGATAATGTATGCTACTGCTAAGGATATTGAGCATAGTTTTAACAATTTAGTTACCAATGGACTTTTGCGTATAGGTCCATTAGGTGGTTACCAAGATCCATATCGTAGCCCAACTTACTGGAAAATATATGCTGAACAGTTAAGAGACTATGGTTACGCACCTTCAGACCCATCTTCTTATGTGCAGTGGAGCTATGATATTGACCCACAAACAGGTTATTATGATTTAAAAAATTCAAGAGCTTATATAGTGCCTAGAGGTTCTAATAAAGAAGAATTAATGACATTTTTAAGCGACATAGTTACTGTAGGTTTAGCAGCGACTTCTTTTAAAGTAGGCGGTATGTCAGGACCAATGATTTTAGCGCAAAGAACAGGAGTAGGAGAAGCAACATTAATTAGTACCTTTAAACGTTTTGGAAAAGAAATAAGTCTAAAGTGGGGTAATGCAAAAAAAGGGATGGAACATATTTTAAAGAGACATTCTGCTGATGAATATTTAAATAATCCTGGTGGTAAGGGAGACTTATTTCCGGTTGTGACAACTGATAATCAAATAATGGATGGAATAAATGAAGTTTTTAGTAAAGGGACTAGAGTTAGTGATCCACTAAAAGCTGTTCAAACATATGAAAAAAGGATAAAAATTAATGGAGAATCTGCAAATTATAGACTAATAGTGGATGAAACAAAAAGTGAAGTAGTTACTTTTTTTAAAATTAATCAATAAAATGGAATATTTTTTTATTAACACTGATGATTTGACTACAAGTGATTCATCTCTTTCTTTAGGATGGTTTAAAATTGATGAAATAATTATTGTTAATGATAGTTATTGTATTTTAACAATCTCATTGTGTGATTTGTTAGAAGGAGTAATAAGTTTAAAAAACGATAAGATAAAGAACTTTAAATGGATACTTAGTGACAATGGTCAGATTGTTTTTTTAGAAAGAAAAAAAAATAGCATTGTTATAAAATACAAATCATATGAACTTAGAAAGGGGATGGATGATTTATATCAAGAAATTATTGATTTGGGTAATCAATTAATAAATGAATTAGAAAATAATAGAAAAGAAGTTTATGAAGAAGCAGCATTTATTGATTTAAAAAGAGTCATTAACCAGCTGAGCTAAGTGCCCCAGCTCTCCGAAGAGTTCTAAATAAAACGCACACGCTCTGCGAGGTCTCCTGACCTCGTAGCACAATAATAAGCAAAAAGCAACTTTTAAAAGAGTTGCTTTTGTTTTTTTATAGCGTAGCTATATTATCTATTAGAAAAATCGAGATTTTCTCTTTTAGAGAACTCAATAGCTATGATAATAATTTGTTTTTTGTTGTGGTCAATATAGTAGTGAATATGATAAGGAAATTGTTTTATGAAATGCACCCGCTCCCGCATTCTATGATAAAAAACAACTAAAAAATGTTAAATTTATGATGCAAATTTATAGGTATTTATAAATGGCGTTTCTCTGTTAACAACAGCAAAACCCTACTTATAAGTTTGCTTCCCAGCTGAGCTAAGCGTTCATTAAAAACGTTACGTGCTGCGCAAAGTGTCCTCACTTTGAGCTATATTAATAAAAACAAAAGCAACTTTAAAAGAGTTGCTTTTGTTGTTTTTCCTGACTTCCGCACTTTTCTTTAATTTTTGACTTTATTTTAATTAAAATACTGATTATTATATATTTATAATTTAAGTTATTATGGTTTTGGGTGCCCCAGGGTGTTTTTTTACTTTTGTTTCATGTTTGTTAGACAGAAGAAAAATAAAAGTGGAGTTGTTAGTGTTCAAGTTATTGATAAGAGTTCGGGCAAGTATAAATTACTAAAAACCATTGGCAGTAGTAATGATTCTTCAGAAATTGAAAAATTTGTCGTTGAAGCCCAGCTCTCCGAAGAGTTCTAATTAAAGCGCACACGCTCTGCGATGGTCTCATGACCTCGTAGCATAATATAAAAAGACAAAGCCACACCACTGTGGCTTTTGTTGTTTTTATAGCGTAGCTATATTGTTTTGCAGATAATCTTTAAATCGTTTTTTAGAGACAAAGGTTTCAATAAGCTTAAGAAGTATGGTTTTTTCTTCTAAATCAAGTTCATTAATAAGTTGGAGTTGTTCTAATGTGGCTTTGTCTTCTAACGAAATTTCATTAGGTATTTTACTATCGTCAAAAGAAACAATGTCATCTAAAGACATGTTAAAATGTTTAGAAAGAAGAATTAAAGCTTCAATAGAAATATCTTGTTGATTGTTTTCTATTTTAGAGTAACCAGAACGATGTGTGTGGATTAAATCAGCCATTTGTTGTTGGGTTAGTCCTCTATTCTCTCTTAATTTTTTTAAATTATCTCCGAACTTCATATATTGAATATTGAGCTACAAATGTATTAAAAAAGAACAGATAATTATATTTTGATTTATTTTAGAAATATTTATTGTTCTTAAAAAGAACTTTTATATATCTTTGTTGTGTTCTAAATAATCACATTATGGAAAAATCAACACTCAACACCCAAAATCCCAACAACTACATCTACGAAACAAAATACCTCAAAATCTCGATTTTAGGCGGTATCAGGTTTAACAATTTAGAAGCGTTACGAGTAACACTTGGAATAAACAAACTCATTCCCGCGAAGGCGGGAAACTCTTCCAATCAAACAACTGGGTCAACTTTACGACAAAACATCGATTTATACAACGATACCAGTATAGAAAAGCTAACCAGAAAAGTAGCCGAGCGTTTAGAAGTTGGTACAACCATAGTAAGAAGAGATTTAGACAGCTTAACCAATGAACTAGAAAACTATCGATTACAAGAAGTAGAGAAAGAGAACAAAGAACAAAGAGCAAAGAAAAAAGAACTTACAGAAAACGAGATTGCAGCAGCCAAACACTTTTTAAGTCAAGATGATTTAATAAATAGAACACAAGAACTAATAGGAAAATCGGGCGTAATAGGAGAAGAAGTCAACAGGCTGTTAATGTATTTAATTTTTACCAGTAGAAAAACCAACAATCCGTTACATTGTATTAGTCTAGGAAGTAGCGGAGCAGGAAAAACACACCTACAATCAAAAGTATCAGAACTCATCCCTGAAGAAGACAAAATAGAAATGACCGTACTCTCTTCAAACGCTTTTTACTACTTCAACAGAACCGAACTACAAAACAAACTCATTTTAATAGAAGACCTGGACGGAGCAGAAAGTGTACTTTATCCACTTCGAGAACTACAAAGCAAAAAAGAATCACAAAAACAGTAGCGCACAAAGACAAAAAAGGAACAACAAAAACAATCCATTTAACCGTTGAAGGTCCAGTAAGTGTAAGCGGTTGTACTACTCAAGAAAGTATTTATGAGGATAATTCAAATAGAAGTTTTCTTTTATACATTGATGAAAGCGAAATCCAAGATGAAAAAATAATGTTCTATCAAAGGCAATTATCAGCAGGAAAAATCAACCACGAAGAAGAGCACCAAGCCAAAGGTTTATTACAAAATTGTCAACGACTTTTAAAAACCATAACCGTTAAAAATCCTTTTGCAGAATATCTCACCTTACCAAACAGCGTATTTAAACCAAGAAGAACAAACGCGCACTATTTACAATTTATAGAAGTAATTACCTTTTACAAACAATATCAAAAGTTCCACCACATCGACAAAGAAACAGGAGAAGAATACATAGAAACCAGTATAGAAGACATACAAGAAGCAAATGAACTTATAAAAGAAGTGTTGTTACGAAAAAGTGATACAATTACTGGAGCATCAAGAAATTATTTAGAAAACTTAAAAATCTATTTAGAAGTACAAAATCAAACAACATTTACAGCCTATGAAGTTAGAAGAAAATTAAGGTTAACTAAAACCACACAATGGAGATACCACCAACAATTACTAGAAAATAATTACTTAAAAAAAATAAAGAAAAAAGGAGATACTACACAATACTATGAAATCACAAACCCTAATGAATACAAGGAATTAGAAGAGCAAATAGAAGGAGCATTACAAGAATGTATAACACAAATCAACTGTTCCACGGTTCAACAAAGTTTCACTACTAAAACGGAACGCATAAAGAAAACAAAATCAACTACTTAAATAGGTAAATACAAAAAATGAAAAATAAAACACATACTAAAATAAAAAATGAAACAACTACCATTACAAAACGAAAGTTACCGTGAATTACTAAAAGATTTTAAGTCGTGGTTAGATATACTAGGCTTTGCAGAAACCACGATTTACAATTTACCCAATCACCTCAAAGAGTTTTTTAATTATCTAGAAAACGAAAATATCAATCAAATCAACAACATCACCACTCAAACAATAAAAGACTATTACAACTACTTAAAAACAAGAGAAAACCAAACAAGAGAAGGAGCATTAAGCAAAGCCTATCTAAACAAACACCAGCAAGCACTATTAAAGTTTAACGAGTATCTAAAAGAACACAATCATAAAGGCATCAACATACATCTAAAACGAGAAGAACAAAACCAAAGAGACAGCCTGCAAATACTATCGCAAGAAGAAATCAAACAATTATTTAAAGCCACAGAGTACAGCAACGAACAAGAAAGAATCAGAAAAAGAGACAAAGTAATTTTAGTATTATTATACAGTTGTGGTTTAAGAAGAAACGAAGTAGTGAACCTAAAAATCAAAGACATAGTATTTGATAAAGAGCGAATCCACGTAAGAAAAGGAAAGAATTATAAAGAGCGTTTTGTTCCCATAAACGACTACAATTTAAAGATAATAGAAGAATACATTTACGATTATAGACCTTTATTTTATCATTATAAAGACACAGAATATTTACTTATTAATTACAGAGGAAAACCACTACAAGGACAAAGTTTATCCAATAGGCTTACGCAAATAACACTAATCACTAATAACCAATCACTAATTACTAAAAATATCACACCACACATTTTACGTCATTCCATCGCAACACACTTACTCGAAAAAGGAGCAAACATGGAAACCATCAGTCAGTTTTTAGGACATAGTTCGCTAGAAAGCACACAAATTTACACTCATTTATTAGAACACAAAGCAAAACAAAATAACGATGAACAGCTTCACAACTTACTTAGAGAAAAACGGTTACAGCAAGAGGAGTATCCCAACATTCCAAAAGGCTACCGAACGCCTAAATATATGGATGAATAATTTTGGTACAACAAAAGAAAACATCGACTACAAAACCTTTTTAAAATATGTCGAAACACTCAAAAAAACAGGCATCAAAATAAGAACCCTAAAAACCTATATTGGAAACTTAAAAATCTACTTCAATTACCTACAAGAAGAAAACTACAGAGCAGATAATCCAATAACAAACATCAACATAAAAGGAACAGTAAAAACAGTAATCGGACAAGTATTAACAGCTGATGAACTAGAAGATTTATACTATAGCTACGAAACAAATCCTATTAGTTTTCCCCTTCGGGGAAATGCCCAACGGGCAATGGGGCTTAGAAAAAGAAACAAAATTATTATAGGATTATTAGTCTATCAAGGCTTACAAACCAAAGAATTACAATACCTAAAAGAAGAACATTTAGAACTCTACAAAGGCAAAATACACATCCCACAAAGCAAAAAAACAAACGGAAGAACATTAGAACTCAAACCCTGGCAACTCATGGAAATGATGGAATACTTACAACAAATAAAACCAAAATTAGAACAGAATTTACGCAAAAAAGGAAGCCCCCTCTTTTGGAGGGGTTGGGGGAGGCTCTTTTTTACTTCAAGCTACGGAA